>WFND01000087.1 GCA_015484575.1 Helicobacteraceae bacterium | reverse complement strand
TTTTTAGTAAAAATATTCATATTATTCTTAAAGAAATTATGATAGTTAATTGTTCTGTGGAGAAATAACAGCCTCAAATGATTGTTAATAGTCTAAAAACTTACATAACAATCATAATGATACTTAAGTGAGAATTACACTTCTGTGATTGAATATCTACTTTCTACAACTTTGCTTATACCAATCCAAATTAAAATCTAAATACATTTCCACTGCTCAATAATCCATTCATACCCACAAAGTTTTTGAGTTTTATCACAACAAAAGCAACAAAAGGCTAACAACTACAACTTTTTTAACTCCTCCCATCTCTCCTTAGATAAGATGAAACAAAAAGGCAATATCTAAAAAACACTCTTACATGTAAACCAGAATTACTATATAATTACAAACAAACAAAAAAGAGGTCACTATGCAATTTTTAGATGTACGTACAGATTACGCTTTTAAAAAGGTCTTCGCGAGTGAAGATAGTAAAGAGATACTGATGAGTTTTTTAAATAGTATCATCTATCAAGATAGTGTTAAAAAGATACAAGACCTTACTATTGTTGACCCATACAACATACCGATGTTAAAAGGGATGAAAGATACCTTTGTGGATGTAAAAGCAAACCTTAATGACGGTACTAAAGTTATCATAGAGATGCAGGTACTCAATCATGCAGGATTTGAGAAACGGGTACTGTATAATGCAGCTAAAAACTACTCCATACAACTCAATAAAAGCGAGGAGTACGAACTGCTAAACCCTGTAATAGCTCTCAATATTGTTGACTTTAATATGTTCAACGATAGCAGTGAAGTTATAACAAACTTTAAACTCCTAGAGAAAAAACAGTTTATAGACTACAGTGATGATATAGAGCTTATCTTTATAGAACTGCCAAAGTTTACAAAAACAGAAGATGAGCTATCAAGCATAAGTGAACAGTGGATTTACTTTATTAAAAATGCAGGAAGTTTAGAATACATACCTAAAAATATGAACCCAACCGTAATCCAAGCCTTACAAAGCGTAAATGAAGCGAGTATGAACACCCAAGAGTTAGAGATTCAACATAAACGCAAAGAGTTTATCTATATACAAAAAAGCTCGATTGAACTGGCTAAAGAGCAAGGGATTGAGCAAGGGATTGAGCAAGGGATTGAGAAAGGTAAAAAACAAGAAAAATTAGAGATAGCTAAAAACCTCTTAGACATCCTAGATGACAGCACTATCGCACAAAAGACAGGACTATCAGAGCGGGAGATTAGGCTTTTACACTCTTGATATTTATCTATTATACATTTTGAACAAACTTCAAAGCTTTCTCATCTACAAATGCAAGATGTTTCCAATTTTTCAGAGGCTGTTTTAGTATGAGTCTGTGTGGGCTTACTGCTCTTGAGATGGCTACATAAAACTGTGAGGGTGCAAAGATTTCCGTTGTGTCTATGATTAAATCTTCTATACTCATGCCTTGTGATTTATGAATAGTAATCGCGAAGGCTAGTTGCAATGGAAACTGATATATACTAAAAAGTTCTGTCTCTATCATCTCTTTTTTTCCTTTTACGACTTTCTCCTTCCAGAGCGTTTTGCTTATGGCTGTAGCTTCTAATTTTACTACTTTGGCGTCACTTTTTCTTACATGTAAGACATTCTCATCCATCTTTATAACGGTTGCACGTTCACCGTTAAAGTAGTTCCATGAGTTGCGTGTAAACAGTACCGGCACTCCCACTTTTAAACGCATAACTTTCTCTACTCTAGCATCTTGAAAAAAAC
Source organism: Helicobacteraceae bacterium (assembly GCA_015484575.1). Taxonomy (GTDB): domain Bacteria; phylum Campylobacterota; class Campylobacteria; order Campylobacterales; family Sulfurimonadaceae; genus S010-53. Next base: position 8,712 of record WFND01000087.1, on the reverse strand, counting down.
GCTCTATCTCTGTATCTTTTACGTTTTTGTCATGACGAACTATCTTTGCCTCATAACTACGTTCATCTGAGTCTATATAAGACAACTGCTCTTCATTATGTCTTTTTGCAGATATGTTTTTGCCATAAAGGTAAGTGTAGTTTATCAAATCTTGTGGAATAGGTTTTATCAGCTGATGAAGATAGTAGTGTTCTGCCTCACCTACTTGTGAAAAACGGATAGCGTTTAATACATCTATAAACTCTCTGTCATCTGTTCTATAAACTTCACTCAGGGTCACTCTCTCAAAATCAAATCTCATCCAGCTTTCACTCTCAAAAGCAAAATTTACCTCTGCATAACCTCTAACAACAGGGGGAAGTTGAAGAAAATCACCTACTACCATAATGCTACCGTTATACTCCGCTTGAAGTAGGCGAAAAGCTATCATATCAAAAACAGAGGCACTGACCATAGATACCTCATCTATGATTATCAGATCCATAGAACGTATAAGTTTTTGAATCTTCTTCTTTAGATTCTCTTTGCCTTTGGCTTGTAACTCTTGCATATCGCTACAGATACCTAAATCAAAAAAGCTGTGCAGAGTCTGACCACCTATCAAAGTTGCTGCCATTCCCGTAGATGCAAGTTTGGCAACTTTTTTAGCTTCTGCTTGAAAATGCTCTATCACTCCGGCAGTAAGAGTAGTCTTTCCTACTCCAGCACCACCTGTTAAAAATATATTCTGTTTTGATTGAAGTTTTTTTACTATATCACTAAGCTTCACTTTGACTCTTTATATGTAATACCAATCCCAACTAAGGAGTAATAATTTAAACGAACATATTGTAGTATAATACAAGGCAAGAAAGTGCAGAAGCTACCGGTAGCTTCAAACTCTTTTAACGCACTAATATGCTGCAATATGTTCGCCCTTCGGGTAAAAGAGAAGCCTTCATCTGCTTCGTTAGACTATACTTGAAGCTACCGGTAGCTCCTGCGATAGTCTGCCTTGCAGCTAAAGGCTTCTCTTTTATTTAAATTATTACTCCTTAGCTGGGATTGGTATAAGATTATGAAATTTTATCTAAAAGGTCTTTTTTGAAAATTATAATCTTGAGTATTTTCACATTTTTATCACTTTTTGCCCGTGATGTTGCTAAAGGTGAGACAACCATATATGAATTTTCCAAAATTCCAAAAGATGCTGTTTTTAAGTATCAATCAAAAGATATTCCTCTGCTCCCACACCCTTTACATGTAAATAGAAAAATTGCAATAGTTCCTATAAATTATCGTGAGAGTCTAGGCGATAAGAAGCTCATCATTACTTACAAAAACGGCTCTAAAACTCTGCCTTTACATGTAAGTGATGGCAGATATTCGTTTGAGACCATAAGCGTTGCCGCATCAAAGGTTAAACCAGATAAAAAACAGCGTGAACTTATCTCAAAAGAGTATAAAGAGGCTATGAGGATATACCATCGCTTTACACCTATATCTTACATTAACAAGCCCTTTACATATCCGCTAAACTCTAAGATAACAAGTGCTTTTGGAACAGCCCGTATGTTTAACGGTTCGCTCAAAAGTTTTCACTCTGGAACAGATTTTAGAGCAAAAAAGGGTACACCTGTCTATGCTACAAATAGCGGTGTTGTTGCTATTGCCAAGCGTAGATATTATGCCGGTAACTCTGTTGTTATAGACCATGGTGAGGGTATATACAGCTGTTATTATCATCTTAGCAAGTTACATGTAAAGGTAGGCGATAGAGTAAAACAGGGAGATTTTTTAGGACTTAGCGGTGCTACGGGACGAGTTAATGGACCTCATCTGCACTACGCTATGATGGTTCAGGGTGTGCAGGTTAACCCTCTGCAGTTTCATCAAGTTTTCAATGCTCTGTTTCAGAAGTAATATCTATGTTTTAAATCTTAGCAACTCTTCTCTTAGCTTATGCGACTGCTCTTTTGTATTATGTGCCGTATTAACGATATTTTCTACCTCTTGGCTGTTTTGAGTGCTTTTTTCAAATATCTCTCTGTTTCTTCCTATCATATCATCTACTCTCTTCGATAGATTGGAAGCGACATTAACAGATGTATCAGAAACAGAAATTGCGTGAGTCATGACATCAGAAATATTATTTATCACACCAGAGACCTCATGAGAAGCGTCTTCAAGCTCAAAAGCGCTTTTTATCTTACTGCTCATCTCTTGAGTAACATTTGCTATCGATTCTAAGATTATGTTTATTGTTGCTTGTATCTCTGTTAGACTTTTTTGTGTTCTCTCTGCAAGTTTTCTAACCTCATCGGCAACAACTGCAAAACCGCGACCGTGCTCACCTGCCCTTGCCGCCTCTATAGCTGCATTTAAAGCAAGTAGATTAGTCTGCTCTGCAATATCACTAATTACTGCCAAAACATCTTTTACTTGATCAGCCTCACTGCTTAAAGCAGAAAGTCTTTCGCTTAGCTCTGACTCTTTTTCATTTCCTTGTTGAACAATATCATGAAGTTTTTGCATATTTTTATTTGCAAGATGAATACTCTCTTGAAGCTCATCTATCTCATCTTTTGATTTTTTTGCATCATCAACAAGATTTTTCAACTCTAAGCTTATCTGTTCGCCGTTTTTTACATTTGTCTCTATCATATCTTGCTGATTGCTTATATGAGATTTTATATTTGTAGTAAACTCCATAAGAGACTCTGCATCTTTGGCATTTTTATCTCCTAAAATCTTCATCTCTATTACTATTGCTTTAATACTTGCAAAAAAATCATTAATATTTTTTGCAATAACTCCAACCTCATCTTCGGAATGAACTTTCATATGCTTAGTCAAATCATTTACATCATTAGAGATAATATTTGATATGGTTTTCAAATCTCTAAACATATACTTAAGAGCAAATACTATAACAAAAACACCTATTATCATAGCCGGAAGTAAAGACCATAAAAGAACCAGTAAAACATCTTTTCTGACTGATAAAATTTCAGAAGCATCAAATATCGCTATTACACTACCGCCATTTTTAATATCAAGCTTTTGATATATGGCTAAAACATCCTTATATATTACAAAGTTATCCTTGCTGTTTTTCACCTCTTGCTTTAATCTACTAATCTCAGAAGAGCTAAGCTTTCTCTTTGTGTTATATTCAAAAGATATTTTTTTAGGTGGTTGTTCGGGAGCAAAAAAAGTTTTTGGTATTGTGTTGCTTTTACCTTGTATATCGACATATATCGCATTTGAAACCTTAAGTATAGACTTTACATCCGTACTTTTTAATTTCATAACATTTGCACCTGATACGGCAAGTTCAGAGACGCTTTTTATAGGACTAAGAGCTGTTTTGGCTTTTGCAATAATACCTTCCACTTTAGAATCATACATACTATTATAAAAACCAATACCGACTACGAGTGAGAATAAAATTCCCACCATAGCAAATAAAATGATAAATTTCTGCTGTATAGATGCCTTCATTCAGATAAGCCTACTGTTGTGTTCCACACTGACCATTAACACAAAATGCACCATATCCGGTATGGCAAGTTCTACAATCATTTGGACTAAGTCCGCTTCCATCCGCACCTGCTATATCTTTTCCATCTTCTGAAAAGACACCGTACATAGGTTTTCCACCTTTATACTCAGTCACAAAAAGTGCTTTTATATCTTTTAACCACAAAACAAGAACAGCACCATCTTTAAACTTACCGTTTCTCTTCTTATATGTAGCCATAGCAGATGGTTTAACTGTCACATCAACTTTTCCCGGACCACCCGGCTTAACAGCACAATAAGTAGCAACCGTCTCTTGGTAAATTTTTGGTAAAGAAGATACATCTGCGTTACAATCAGGCAATGCACCGATATGAGTCAATGGCGTTGAAGCTGATTTGTATGTTTTATAATCTGCCGGAAAAGATATTTCGCTTGAAGCAAAAAGCGAAGATAAAGCCAAGCCTAGAGTGATTCCTACAACTAATAATTTCATGTTAAACCCCTTTTATAAACTAACATTAAGAACATGCTATAGTTTTAAAGCTTATACTAACATTAAAATTTAATAGTTACATAATTTTGAATTTAAGCTTTTTTTCTAAATGAGAGTTCAAATACAGCACCTTGAGAGCCGTTATAGACATCTATTTTCCCGCCACAGTTATCTTCTATGATTGTTTTAGACATATACAGACCCAAACCTGTTCCATCACGTTTAGTTTTTGTCGTGAAGTAAGGATCAAATATTTTGTCTTTAATCTCTTCAGGGACTCCTCCTGCATTATCTGCTATCTCTACTATCTGCATCGGTCCTAGTTCATTGACTCTTATATGTATCCATGGGTTTTCAATCTGTTTTTCTACCAAAATATCCTCTGCATTTTTTAGTAGATTTAAGATAACTTGTCTTATCTCGTTTGGATAACTGTATATCTCCTCATCACATAAAATTTCTGTCGTAACTTCTATATTTTTATTTGACAAAGAGCTGCCTATTATCTTTATAGAACCTTCAATACACTCTTTTAATCTAAAGAGGCTCTTCTCTTTATTTGGACTAAAAAAGTTTCTAAAATCATCTATGGTGGATGAGAGATGTTGTGAATACTCATTTATCTGCTTAATACTATCAAGGAAAACCTCTTCATCATATTTTTTACGAGCTACTTTAAGTTGAAGTGCTGAAGCAGTTGCAGATATTGCCGCAAGAGGTTGTCTCCACTGGTGTGCTATCATAGAGATCATCTCTCCCATCTGAGCAAGACGTGATTGATGAATCATCTGCTTATCTTTGTTTCTGTTTTTATCTATCTCCATATCTACACGATTATGCAAAGTTGCATTTAACTGCTGTAACTCTTGCGTCTTTAAAAGAATAGCCTCTTCAAGTTCTCGCTTATGTTTAGCATGAATTGTATATCCCTCCTCTTTTATCTTCTCGTACCAATTTAGTAAGATAGCGATAAGCAGAAGATTTATAATGAACGTTGCAAACTCCATGTGCGAAAGAGCGATAAAAGAGGGTTCATAAAAATATATACCTATTAGACCGGCTATAATAGTACTAACCCACAACCACCCTTCTCGTCTGTCTAAGAGAAAAAAACCTACATAAACCATAGTAGAAAACCATGCAATTCTGCTTTTTGATTCAGGATACCAAACCAGCTGTAAAGCAGCTACACTCAATGCCAATAAAAGTAAAATACGAGATATAATCTTAAAACTTTTTTTACTAAAACGAAGAATGACGGATGAAACAATAAAACTTCCAACCAGACCTGCATCTATCATAGCTTGTGATATATTTCCATCAGCATAACGCAAAAGAGCTATCAGACTCAAAGCTACAACAAGTACATTAATCAGTGTTGAAAGTGCTATAAATTTATACTTAAAGATATACTCATCTTCAGCAAAATCATGATTTCCTATTAAAATATTAAACATAAAACTATTTTTTTTATCATTCATCTATTACTGCTTCTCCATTAATTCATGATGTGGTTTTCCTATGTGGTAACCTTGTGCATAATCGATACCACACTCTATAATCTTATCCATAATCTCTTGATTTTCTACAAATTCCGCTACTGTTTTTATATCTAAAGTTTTTGCTAGATTTACTATAGCTCTTACTATATTTTCATCTTTTTTGGAGTTGGCAATGTTTTTGATAAATATACCATCTATTTTGATGAAATCCAGCTCTATCTCAAGCAGGCGGCTAAAATTTGAGTTTTCAACTCCAAAATCATCTACTGCAAGTAAAAAACCGTACTCTCTTATAGCATTTAATTTTTCTACTATTATATTTGAGCTGTTTGCCATAGTTATACCCTCTAATATTTCACATGTAACACGAGAAGGCTCTATATTGTAATAATTTGATTTCTCTACTAAAAAGTTATAAAATCCATCTTCTAATAGATCTTTTTCTGTGATGTTTATAGAAAAATGGTAGCTGTTTTTTGAGAAAAATGAGAAACTTTTATTTACTATTATCTTCGTTATAGAGCTTAACAGACCCAACCTTTCAGCAGCTGTTAAAAATAGATATGGTGAATATACTTTATCATCATCTATAGCTCTTGCCAACACTTCATACTTGACAATCTCATCCGTTTTAAGATCATAAATAGCTTGATAATACGGCTCTATCTTATCTTCAACTATCAATCTCTTAGTTATATTTAACCACTTGATAGTCTCCTGTTCATCTTGCATAGGAGCACTCTGCTGTTCATACACGTAATAAGTTCTGCGTCCAATACGCTTCGCCCAGTCAAGTGCATATTCACACTCCATTAATATGTCATTGTCTGCTGTTATTTCTGCTGCACCTATGGTAAAGTTGATATTTATCTCATTTGAATTTACATGCAGATTTGTCATATCAAAAAAGGCGATTAACTGTTTTGAGAACTCTATCACTTCAAATTTATCCAAATTTGCACACAAGATAGCAAAACGATCAGATTCTATCTTAAATATACGCATATTTTTTCTTAGATTTGCCTCTAATGCTTTAGCGGTTTCTTTTAAGATGTCATTACTAAATTTCTTTCCATACTGTTTGTTTATAGTTGTAAAATTGACTAAATCGAGATAGATTAGAAAACTGTGTTCACCTTTTTTTAGAAGTTGAGACAACATAGCAGAGTTATACAGTCCTGTTAATTGGTCTGTAAGTGCTTGAAAATATAGACGCTTAGCCTTTGCTTCAATCTCTTTGGTTTGAGTTCGTACCATCGACTCCAATTTTGTTTTATAAGCTTCATTTTCACGGCGTAGTTTTATATGTTCTATCACTCTGCCCATAATATCCACAAACTGCTCTATATCTATCGGCTTAAGCAGGTAACCGTCAATTCCCATCTTTATACCGTCTGTAAAATAGTTCTGTTCATTATATGCAGACAGCACAATAGCAGGAATGCTCAAATCTATTTTTCTAATCTCTTTAAGCATCTCAAGACCGCTCATTTTGGGCATATTTATATCAGTCATTATCAGAGAAAAGTTTCCACTTTTAAACTTCTCATAACCGTCTTTGCCATCTACCGCAATCTCTATATTATCAAAAAATTCATTTAAAATAAGGAGTGTAGAGTGTCTAGCCTGTGCATTATCTTCTACATACAAAAGAGATAGATTTTTACACTCTTTTTCAATGTTATCTAACAGTATTTCATCCATAAAACAGCCTCATAGAGTAATTATACCATTATAATATATCAAGAGTGTATCAGCTTTGATAGAGTGTATTTCATATCTTCGTCTAAATCCATATTTTTTTGCATCCAACGCAGGTATCCGGCATCTTCTTGTGCAACATCTGCGATATTTTTGCCACGATATTTTCCAAAACGAAACGTTTTTATCTCTACAGGCTGTTTTGTCAGCTGTACAAGTTTTTCTACCGGATTTTCATCTGGAAATCTCTTTTGAACCTCTTCTCTTAGCTTACTTAAAAAGAGTTTCATAACCAAAACATCACCTATGGCATCATGAGCTTTCACCTCTATACCAAGAGCATCAGCTTCCGCCTTTTCATCTCTGTACAGTCCCATCTGATAACGAAAAAATTGCAATCTATGTGCAGGAGCATCATCAAAAATATGTTTTGCACAACGAAGAGTATCTATAAGCTTCATCTTACATGTAAAGCCCTCTTTTTCAAGCATACCCAAATCAAAAGGGGCGTTATGAATAACCATATAGTTGTCTTCGCTATTCATATTTACTAACTCTTTAAAGGCTTCCGTCTCTATACAGTTGGGTTTTGTTTCTATCATTTCAGGAGTTATACCATGAACTTCCATAGCCTCAAAAGAGATTAGACGCTCACTTGAGCATAGTTCATTATAGACCTTTATCTCTTTTTTACCCTCTAAAACTATATATCCAAGCTGAATAACTCTATCTTCTTCTTGCGTACCCGTTGTCTCTGTATCTAAAAGTATATATTTTGCCATCAAATCCCCAGTATTTTTTTCAACCATGAAAAAAAATTATGGCACAAACTATCTTAAGGAGACCTCTAAAACCCTGATAAGCAACAGAGTAAGGAGTACTTTACGTAAATTATGATAGTTTGTCAAAAGAAAAAATGAAAACAAAACAGAGAGATAAAGTTATGTTAGAGCTATTTAAGCAAGAGAAGAGTTTTTTAACAAGAGCAAAGGAGAAAAGTTCTTTAAAATATGTTGTGCGTTTTGATGATTTTGGGGCATATATAGAAGTTTGTGATGCAAAACTTAAAATCATTAAAGAGATAGATTATAGAGTCTATAGTGGGCTTGATAGAGAGATATTGCAGTACATTGAACAGGCAAAAGAGGAAGAGTTTTTTACAGTAAACTGGGAGAGCGAACAGAGAAATCTCTACCTATTTAAACATCCAAGACTTTTAGAACTGTTACGACAAAATGGCAAAATCTTTGTGTCATCAGCAAATGAGATAAAATTTGAAGATGGTTTGTTCTTTTTAAAGCTTAATATAACAGAGTCTGAAGATGAGTATGTAACAGAGTTAAGCGTTGACTCAAACACAACCTTTAGGTTTTTAACACCAAGTTATGTACTCTTTTTAGATAAAATTGTTCAAGTTCATAACGTTGGTGAAAATTTTAATAAACTTATAGACTTTAACACAAAATTCAAAAAAGAGAAACTTGAAGAATTTTTAACCATACTTTTTACACA
>WFND01000086.1 GCA_015484575.1 Helicobacteraceae bacterium | reverse complement strand
GAGTTATCTACAGTTATCTTTTTAACATTTGGAGCTATGGAACTTGTGTTATATCTATATAGATAAGCACTATCACTACCTCTTGAGCCTATTATTATCATATTTGATTTCATATCTATCTGTGAGCCAAAAAGATCACCTGCCGTATTATCACTGCTTACAAAAGTATAAAGTTCATTTACACTATCATTGGAGTTATTATATGTAAACAGATAGGCTGCCTCACCACTTGAAGTTGCTACTAATATTTTATTATCATCTATACGAACTTCTGAACCAAAACCGTCTCCACTATTTACGGCTGAAGCTACAAACTCTGCTTTTTGAGTTAAAGAGTTATCAAAACTACTATATTTATACAGATAAACCGCACCGGTTGAGTTATGTTCAGGAGCACCGACTAATACTAAATCACCGCTGATATACACACCGGCACCAAAATGATCTCCTGCCACCGTATCACTTGAACGTAGTTTTACTAACTCTAACGCACTTTTATCTACTTCAAAATATTTAAAAAGATAGACAGCTCCGGCATCAGTTCCGTTTTCATCTTCTTTTGGTGTACCCACCACAATAAGATTACCGTCTATACTAACATCATAACCAAAGTCATCATCAGGCTGTATATCAGAAGAGGCTATCTTAACACTTTGGGAGTAACTTCCGTTGGTATTTCTTACATGTAAATAAACTGCACCACCTGCATCTTCTCTAAATGCACCGCTTAAAACTCTATCTTTATTTAAAGATATTGAGTTTGAAAAGTAGTCATCTGCCGTAGCATCATCTGCTTTTATAAGAGCTGTAGTTATAGCAGGAGCATTTGTAACCGTTATCTCAACAGAGCTGCTGTTACTGTCTCCTGCACCATTTACGGCTGTAGCATTTAAGAGATAGTGATTTCGCTTCTCATAATCAAGATTTGCTATGCCAACAGTTATGTTTCCGTCTGTAGAGACTAAAAAATCACTTGAACCGTCTCCACTTAGATTTATTGCACTTATAGGAGTGTCTCCTATCTGCGTTATGTTTATTGTTCCCAAAAGAGAGTTTTTTGTAACATTTTCAACTACCGTTATCGCAAAATCTTCTATTATCGGTTTTATTTCAGGCTCATTTATAATTGTGATATTTACATCTACACTACTGCTTGAACCCTTTAGATTTGTTGCTACCGCTCTCAGGTCATATCTGTTTTGTCGTTCAAAATCTATAGTTTTAGAGTTAGCAACCTTAATCACTCCTGCCGTATCTACAGAAAAATCATCACTACCGCTACCACTTAATGCAATAACGCTTATGGGTGTATCACCTGTTGATACGATAGTAATTTTTCCAACTTCACTGCCTGAAGGAGAGTTTTCTAATATACTGGTATTTAAACTACTTAAAACAGGTACAGTTTCTGCAACATTGGTTAAGTTAATAACTGCACTTACGGCCGCACTTGTACCTGCTGCGTTTGTAGCAGTTACGCTTAAAGCATAGCTCTTTACGCTCTCATAATCCAAAGATGCAGTTGATGATACAGTGATGACACCGTTACTTGTTATATCAAAATCAGCAGCCCCGTTACCACCTAAACTCATAGAGCTTATAGGTGAATCACCTGAACTTATTATATTTACTCTGCCAACTTGAGTATTGGCAGGTGAATTCTCTGCGATATTTGCACTAAAAGCTGACAATGTAGGTCGAAACTCATTTACATTCAATACATCAATCTTCACATTGACACTAGAATCAACACCCGGACCGTTGATTGAAAGTGCACTTAAATTGTATTTTGAAATCTCTTCATAATTAAATTTTGCACCTTTAGCCACATAGACCTTTCCATCTGGTGCAACCGTAAATTTTTCAGAACCAAAACCACTCAATACTATGGTGGCGGTTCCTGAAAAATTTATAGGTATCTGACCGACTTCATCACCCTCTTTTGCGTTTTCAAAAAGTGATAAATTTGCATCCAAAAGTGTTGGCATTGGAGTATTTAAAACATCAACTTTTAATGTAGCAGTATATGATTTTGCATCACTTGCAACGGCTATTGCTCTGACGGTATAGTTATCTGAGTGGGAGTATGAGTGTATAACACTATCTCCGTTGCCACTCTCATTATCACCAAAATCCCAGCTAAGAGAGACTATATCAATGTCATTAGGCTCAAAAGAGGCACTAAAAGTGATATTTTCATCTTTTAAGACCTTGTTGCTACTGGCGTTTACATGTAAGCTATGAGGTATAATCTCATCTATCTTATTTATACTCATAGCTTTTATAGGAAAATTGAGATCAGACCTGACATCTGTTAAATCTTGCCACTGTGTATCGCTACGATAAAAACTCTGCCCCTTTGATGCACTCACATCTGACGCATAACCGCTTATCTTTGCCTCTATGGGAAGATTGATATCACTGTTTTGATTTTTTAACCTTATTACGACAGCAAAAAGATTATCTTTTTTTACGCTTACATGTAAAGGAAAATTGGCTGTATAAAAACCTCTCAAAATACCTGAAGCACTATATAAAGTTTTACCTATCTTTTGTGTTACTAGAGGATTTTGTGAGATAACTTGATGAATCTCTACTTCAACACTGCTGCCACTTTGCAAAACAAAAAAGTTAGCACCTACTATAGACTCATCACTCTTTGCTCTAAATAGATTGGCTATCTCTATACTTTTTGTATTTACGCTTAAAGATGCTGTCGCTCCCAAATTGTCAAAAGAGTAGATGTTATCAAACTTAAACAGACTCTCATCCGTATCTTCAAAATATACCAACTCTCCAAAGCCTATAGTTTTATCGGCATAGGGCACATAATAATACCCTCTATCTCCTACCTCGCTACCCCAACTATTTTTTACAATAAAAGCACCTTTTTGACCTTGTGCCATGTAACCATCATCATACCCTACTATAACAACGGCATGGTTTGGTACTGCTTTGGCATTTTTTTGATAAAAAGAGAAAGTTGAAGCTTCATAAACACTATCGCTACTCTCACCCGCACTGCCAAAGCCGACTTGCATAGTGGCATATAGAGGTTTTTTCTTATTGTACAAAATGCTCTTTATCACATCATTATCGTTAATATCTCTTCGAGAAGGTACAAAAATGGCACTATCTATATATTTTGATGGTTTACATGTAGGGCAATATTGACTATCTTTAGAACTTGCATATGGGTCAAATACCTCATCTACTGCACCTCTAAAATTGGATAGATAACCTAAACTTTTCCAGATATTTCCACCCGAACATGCTCCATAGCTTCCTATACTGTCATAAGCATTTAGATGCTTCAAATTGTCTTCGGAAAAATCAAAATAACTCTTTGATACATAACTTCCCTCTATAGCTCCATAAGTTGCAAATGCCCAACACACTCCACACTGCCCCTGATTTCGCACAGGTGTCATATAGGTATCTTTTAAAGAAAAAGCTGATGGCACTGCTCGTAATTTACTAGCTTTTAGTATGGTTTTGATTTTTTTTGTATCTAAAACTTCTGTAGATATGGGAGAGGGTATCAACTCTGTGCTTTTATCTGTTGAGTTTTGCCAATTAATAAAATCGGTATCTAAATTTTTCTCTATACTCTGCTCAATCTTTTGTGTTTGAGTCAGTGATTTAGTGCTACTGCTGTCACTACACGAACTCAACAAAATAGCTATAATCGGTAATAAAATTTTTAATATCATAGTTAACCTCATGAAATACTATCGGTTTTATCTACAATTTGTAAACATTTTAGGTAAAATTCCAATAAAAAGATAGTTATGGCACTTATTGACCTATTGGATATATACAAGCATTATGAAGCACAGAAGATACTAGAGGGTGTAAACTTTCATGTCGATGAAGGAGAGCGAGTCGTTATCGTTGGTAAAAACGGTAGTGGTAAATCCACACTTATGAAGATAATAAACAACTCTCTTGAGTTTGATGAAGGTGAGCGTATAACAAGACAAAACCTACAGATAAAGATGCTCTCTCAAGTTCCAAAGTTTAAAAAAGGTCACAACGTAAGAGAGGCCGTTGAGGCCGGTTTAGATGAACTTAAAGCTGCAAAAGAGCGTTATGAAAAACTCTCACTTAAACTAGCAGATGATTTTGAAAACCCCCTTCTCTTAAAAGAACATGCTCAACTCTCACATATACTAGACCATCACAATGCGTGGAACTTAGATGACAAGATAGAGAGAATAATTCAACACTTTCAATTAAAAGAGTATGAAGATAAAGATGTACAGATGTTAAGCGGCGGGGAGCAAAGACGTGTCTCTTTAGCTTCACTACTGCTTCAAAAACCAGATGTCTTACTGCTTGATGAGCCTACCAATCATCTTGATGTGTATATGGTTGAGTTTTTAGAAGAGCTGATATTAAAAGAGAAATTTACTCTTGTTTTTATCTCACACGATAGATATTTTATAGATAAGATAGCTACTAAAACTATAGAGGTTGAAGATGCCAAGCTTCGTGAATATAGAGGCGGATATAGTGAGTATCTACAACAAAAGCAAGAGCTGTTAAGAACTATGCAAAAACAGTATGAGAATCTACTGCGTAACTTAAAGAGTGAAAATGAGTGGTTTGCCAGAGGAGTCAGAGCCAGACTAAAACGAAATGAAGGACGCAAAGAGCGTCTAATGAACTTAAGAGAAGAGGCAAAAACAAACCCTGCACAGATTCGTAAGATGAAAGTTGAGCTGATGCGTGAAGCAAAGCACTTTAACCGCGATAAAAGTGTAAATAAGCAGAAAATGCTCTTTGAGATCGAAAATCTCGGAATAAAACTAGGAGACAAACTTCTAATAAAAGATTTTTCAGCCAGAATACTTCAAAAAGATGTTATTGCTGTAGTAGGACCAAACGGAAGTGGAAAATCGACTCTTCTTAAAGCTCTTCTTGGGCGAATAGAGCCGACTTCAGGCAAGATAAAACAGGGTGAATTCTCCATAGGTTATTTTGACCAACACAGAGAGATGTTAGATGATAGTAAAAATCTTATAGAGACATTCTGTCCTCACGGTGGCGATAGAGTTGATGTTCGAGGTAAAAACTATCATGTTTACGGTTACCTGAAAAATTTTCTCTTTCCTCGTGAGTTTTTAGATAAGAAGATAGGCTCTTTAAGCGGTGGAGAGAAAAACCGTGTGGCATTAGCTCTGCTGTTTACAAAAAATGTGGACTGCCTTATACTTGATGAACCGACCAATGACCTTGATATTCCAACGATAAATATCTTAGAAGAGCAGTTGCAAAATTTTAGCGGTGCTGTTATTATTGTCAGTCATGATAGATATTTTGTAGATAAGATAGCCAAAAAATTATTTATCTTTAAGGGTGATGCAACTATAGAAGAGTCATACCAAGATTACACACAATATCTTGAGCTAGAGCGTGAACTGAAAACTTTGGATGAGATGGACAAAGAGCATACTCAAAAAGATAAACTCTTACATGTAAAGCCTAAAAATGACAAAGCGTTAAAGCTAAGCTACAAAGAGAAAGAGCAGTTAGAAACACTCCCTTATGAGATTGAAGCCTTAGAACAAGAGATAGAAAAACTAAACAACTGCCTAAGCAACCCTGAATGTTATGGTGAAAAAGGGCTAAATACTTTGGCTAAAGAGCTAGAAAATCTTGAAACACTTTATGAAGAAAAAGTTGAAATATTATTAAATATCGAAGAAAAACAGGAACAGATAGAAAATATATTAAAATAATATGCTATCATATAGACAAATGAAAAAGAGGTGATTTTATGAAAGATTTGTCTATTGGTAAAAAG
>WFND01000085.1 GCA_015484575.1 Helicobacteraceae bacterium | reverse complement strand
GGTTTTATATCTCCACGTGCAAGATAGCCACCAAAAAGGTTTGCTACCGAGCTTGAACTCTCTAAAGAGTAGATAAATTCAGCTTTTGTATTTATCTTTATCTTATCCAATTCCTCTTGCGATACCAGCTCGTTTTTCAGTTTTTCAATCTGTTTTATAAGCTCTTTTTCTACCTCTTCAGCTTTTACACCGGGGTTACAAGATGCCATAAATATAAAAAGTCCCGGATCGATATTTTCCATATTGTAGGCATAAATCTGGTTCACCATCTGTTTTTTATTTACTAACTCTTCATATAAACGAGAGCTTTTTCCAGAGCTTAGAAGTTCAGATATAGCAGATAATTTTACCTGATCTAGATCAAGAAAGTTTGGTATATGAAATGTGATAGCAAGCATCTGTACTTCACTGTCTTTATTTATGATAATGCGTTTTGCTCCATCTTGAACAGGCTCTACAAATTTGAAATTTGGTATCTCTTTTGTGTTTTTAATCTTTTCAAAATACTTTTTTGCCCCCTCAAACACGACATCACTCTCAATATCACCGGTAACTATTAAAATAGCATTTTTCGGTTGATAATATGTAGCATGAAAATCACGTATATCATCAATGCTCCAACTTTTTATATCATTTATAAAACCGATAGGAGTCCAGTGATAGGGATGGTAAAGATAAGCGTTATTAAATAGTCTAAAGTAGAGATAGCCAAGAGGATTATTGTCTGTTCTCCAACGTCTCTCCTCCATAACAACATTACGCTCCGGTTGAAATTCTTCATCTTTTAAATTTAGATTTTGCATCAACTCGGCAAATAGACTTAAAGGTGTTTGTAAGTTTTTAGTGCTTGATTTGATAAAGTAGTGAGTATAATCAAAACCTGTCGAAGCGTTGTTTACCCCTCCGATACTCTTTACCTCTTTGTCAAATTCCCCAGCTTTTAAATTTTTGCTGGATTTGAAATTCATATGCTCTAACATATGTGCAATTCCCGTTTTTCCCATAACTTCGTTGCGACTTCCAACTTTGTAAAATATATCCGTAGATATAACTCCGGTACCGTTGTGCATAGGTATAACAACAACTTGCAGTCCGTTTTTTAGTGTCTGTGTTTTGTATTTTGGCAGAGGTGATGCCATAAGCGTTCCTAATGTTAAAAGTATTATAAAAAGTTTTCTCATCTATCTGCTCCAATAGCTTGAGTTATGTTAGTAAAACCGTCACGTTTTAGCAGTTGTATAAGAGCTGTATTTATATCATGTGCCAAAGCAGGACCTTTAAAGATAAGAGCTGTCAATATCTGAACAAGAGATGCACCGGCACGTATGCGTCTGTAAGCCTCTTGTGCATTATCAATCCCACCAACAGAAATCAGTGTTGTCTTGCCGTAAAGCTCTTTGGCAAGTGCATCAAAAATTTCAAAGCTCTTATCTTTTAAAACAGCACCGCTCAAACCGCCAATATCCTTTGGGTCAGGTACTAAAGAGTAGTCGATAGTAGTGTTTGTAGCTATGATACCATCAGCACCTTTTTCAACCGCCATAGCAGTTAAATCGACAGCTTGAGAACTCTTCATATCCGGAGCTATTTTAAGTAGTATGGGTTTATCTGTAAGAGCTTTTGTTTTTTCAAATAGCTCTGTGATAAAGGCTTCATTTTGCAAATCTCTTAAACCGGGGGTATTTGGAGATGAGATATTTATAACAAGATAATCGGCATATACATGTAAAGCTTTGATAAGTGTTGTATAATCATTAACAGCATCTTTTTCGCTTGTCAGTTTGTTTTTGCCGACATTTATGCCAATAGGTGTATCAAAAGGTACAACATTTTTGAGTCTGCGTTCTATCATATCAAGACCGTCATTGTTAAAACCCATGGCATTTTGCAGAGTCTCTTGCTCTATATGACGCCACATTCTGGGTTTTGCATTGCCATCTTGTGGTTTTGGTGTGAGTGTGCCTATCTCTGTATATCCAAAACCGAGTGCGTTTATGCCGTGTATCATTGTGGCATTTTTATCAAAACCGGCAGCCAGACCGACAGGATTTAAAAATTTACAGCCAAACAGCTCTTGATTTAAGAGAGTATCATCTATAAAATTTCTCTTTCTCCAAGGTGAAAATAGAGCAGGAAAACTACTAGCAGAACTTAAAAAAATCTCCGCATAATGGTGAGCTGTTTCAGGCTCTAGTTTAAAAAGTAAAGGTTTTAGAGTTTCATAAAAGCTCATTTTTGAATCCACATTTATAGTATTAGACGCGGATTATACTCAAAAAAAGGTTAAATATAAGTTTTTGGTGCTTTTTGACAACTCTTTACTTTCAAGATTTAATCTCCCAGAAAGTACCTTCGGCAGTATCCATAATAGCTATATTCATACTTAAAATTTTATCACGTATTTTATCTGAGAGTTCAAAATTTTTCTCTTTTTTTGCTGATGTTCTTTTATCAATGAGTGAATTTATAATCTCTTTTGTCTTATCATCTACACCAAATTGAAAATACTCAAAAGGATTTTGAACTCCAAAGCCAAGAAGATTTTTTAAAAATTCCAGATTTGCCATAGTCTCTTTTTTTGCCGTTTTGTCTTTTGCATTTGCATCTAAACGTTCATTTGCGTTTTGAATCATCTCATCTATAATCGCATAAGCAACAGAGACGTTTAAATCATCATTTAATGCTTCTAAAAGTCTCTCTTGAAATTTTGTCTTAATCTCTGTCGCTTTTAAGCCAAAAAGACGTTTTTTAAGACGATAAATCTTATCGAGACGTTTTTTAGAAGCTATCAAATCTTCTTCATTAAAGTTAAAGTTACTACGGTAGTGTGTACTAAGAAGATAGTAACGCAAAACTTCGCCGCTATAGTTTTTTAACGCATCTTTGATAAAAAAACTATTTCCGAGACTCTTACTCATCTTTTCGCCATCTATATTTACAAAGCCGTTATGAACCCAATATTTTGCTATCTCATGTTTACTTGAACATCTTGTCTGTGCAGCCTCATTCTCATGATGTGGAAAGAGTAAGTCTGCACCGCCACCATGAATATCAACAGCAAATTCACCGCCGTTTGAGAGATGTTTTTCAATCATTGCAGAACACTCAAGATGCCAACCCGGACGACCTTTTCCATACTCTGACGTAAAAGATACGGAGTCATCTTTAACACTTTTCCATAGTGCAAAGTCACTAGGATTAAGTTTACATGTAGAGCCTTGTACTCTGCTTTGCGTATCATCTTCATCTTGATTTCTGCCAGAGATACTAAGATAACTCTCATCACTCTTTGTATCAAAATAGACATCTCCGTTAGATGCTCTATAGGCGTGATTTTTATCTATAAGAGTGTCTATCATCTTTAACATAGCATCTATAGACTCTGTTGCTTTTGGCTCTATATCTGCACGAATAACGCCCAAAGCATCCATATCTCTATGATAGGCTTCTGTATAGGTATCTGTAAGCTCTTTTATACTGATGGTGCTGTTTTTTGATTTATTAATAATTTTATCATCAATATCCGTGATATTTTTGGCATATATGAGTTTGTATCCATTAGCACGTATTACACGAGAGAGCAGGTCAAAAACCAAAGCACTCTTTGCATGTCCAAGATGTGCATCGTCATATACTGTAGGACCACAGACATAGAGCGTAACACGATTTGGGTCTTGAGGTTTGAAGAGGTGTTTGGTTTTTGTACGTGAATCATATATATACATGTAATATCTCCTTGATAATTAATAATATAGCTATAAAAATCAAGCTGCTAGAGAGCCAGATTAGAGTAAGTTTATTCGCGATTATAGCTAAAAATTCTCTGTAACCAAACGCTTTTAATGTCATAATAAAGCCTACGATACCGCTAAAAGATGTTCCAAGAGCCAATCCTGCTGCTTGAAATGTAGAGATTAGAGCTATGGAGAGTATAATATTTGTAATAAGAGAGTAGGTGGCAATTTTTGCTGCTTCTTTCTGTCTGTTTTGTGCATAGAGCCAAAGAGAGAAGAGCTTTTGCAGACCAAATGGAATTAAACCTACAAGATACATCTGTAGTACAAAAGAGGTATTTGCACTATCTTTACATGTAAATGCACCTCTTTCAAACAGAAGCCAGACTATCTCTTTTGAGAGTATAGCTCCTGTTATGGTGCTAAATGTCAGCAAAAAGGCTAAAAACCAGAAAGCTTTTTTTAGCATAAGTGAGGCTTTTTCTCTGTCGTTATGTTTCAGATGACGGGCTATTTTTGGAAAAATTGCTACAGATGTAGCTATGGCAAAAAGTGCTAAAGGCAGTTGAAAAACACGATTTGAGTAGTAGAGATAACTGATAGAACCCGTAGCTAAAAAACTTGCCAACCATGTATCTAAAAAAGCAGAAAACTGTGCAGTTGAGTTACCCCAGATAGCAGGAAAGAATTGAGCTTTGAACTCTTTTATCTCATCTTTTATCTGTGGATATTTTCTTCTGAAATATTTTGCTCCACCTATAAAAAGAGGGGCTAAATTGAGCTTGTATATGGCTGTAAGGTGTGCTGTAAATTGTACTATTCCGCCGATAACAACACCGTAACTAAGATATGTGACTATCATCTCCTGCGATAAGTTTTTAGAGATAAGCAGTGCCGTTATCATTGCTATATTTAAGAGTCCTGTTGCAAAAGCAGTTGTTGCAAAATGGTTTTTATATTGCAGCAGTGTACTTAAAAACGTCACCCCGAATATAAGAGGAAGATAGAAAAAGTTGATAGCTACAAACGGTGCCGCCATGCCGACACTTTTTTCATCAAAACCTATTGCCATGATTTTTGCCGATATATCAGGAAAGAGATTTACCAAAAATGTTAAAAATAGTATAATGGCTAAAAACAGGCTAAAAATATAGAGTGAAAAAACACCTTTGTTTAAAGAGCGTGTAAAGGCTGGTAAAAAAGCTTGAGTAAAAGCACCTTCGGCAAATATACGCCTGAAAAGGTTTGGAAGTTTAAAGGCTATAAAGAAAATATCGCTATAGATATTTGCACCAAGATATGATGCCATAAGCAGATCTCTTATAAAACCTAATATTCTTGAAAACAAAATGCCGAAACTATTGGTAAAAATGGCTTTAAACATGGTACATTAGTTGCTTTTTTACAAAAGTTTAACCAATTATTGATTAAAATATGTCACTAAATAAAGGTAAGCAATGGCAAAGGTTAAAACCGGCGACACTAAAAGTTCTAAAACTGTTAAAGAGATTCAGCCTGTTGTATTAAGAACTGATAATGTAGCAAAAGAGTTGATGCGTATCGCTTCTGGTTATAAAGTACCCGTATCTAGTCTCGATTTCACACTTTTGGGTTTACAGACATTTTCCAAAAGCGGTGCTGATAATACAGAAGATTGGGTAGAGTTAAGCTCAGATGAGTTGCGTGAACTTGATGATGATTCTCAGCTTTTATCACCAAGCTTTCAGATAAAACAGACCTATGAGATAGAGATTTTCACACTTAAACAGACACCCGCTTTACACACTTTAAACCTCTCTATCGGTGCAAACTCATTAATGACGAAAGTTTACCTAAGCATAAAAGAGGGTTCTACTCTTGAGTATTATGATGATTTCGCCAAAGATTTTACCTTTTTAATTAATAAAAAAAAGTTACGTGCAAATGTAATGATAAATATATTTGATGCAAAAATGTCTGAAGTCGTAAACTCACTAAGGGCAAAATTACAAGTTAACGGTACTATCGTATTTCATAAAAAAGAGATTTTATTGGTGGCTGAAGCTATTGATCCTGCTCCCACTATAGATGATGAATTAATTTTGCATTATGAGCTTAAGCAAAAAGAGCAAAAAGAGTCTGACAGGATTGATTACTCAAAGAGGGGTTATCTGCTCAGTGCTGTTAAAGGCGAACTCTTAATAGAGTATATAAAAGCTAAAAAAGGTGACCCCGGTCGTGATTGTCGAGGTAATTTTATAGAGCCTTTAGAGCCTAAAATCTCAAATGAGCCGACTTTTAGCGTAAGTGAAAATATAGAAGTCGTTGAAGATGAATATAAAATTTTATATAAAGCGAAAGTAAACGGTTATGTCACTTTTGAAAATGCTATATATGATATAAAAACAGATGTGGAGGTAGGTGAGATAAGTTTTAAGACGACAGGCTCTATAGAGACAGACCTTGATGCTGATGTATCCATAAATGTAAAAGAGAAAGATGTTTTAAAAGATGCTATCGGCATGGGAATGGAAGTCGAGGTTAATGAGTTACATGTAGAAGGAAATGTAGGACCAAATGCCAAAATCCGCTCAATGAAAGCGACAATTGACGGACAGACTCATAAAAGCTCAACTATAGAATCTGATGTTTTAAATATAAATATCCACAAAGGAAAGGCGAAAGGTCGTGAGGTACACATAACACGTCTTGAACATGGTGAAGTTGAAGGTGATGTCGTCACTGTATCTCAAGCACTAGGAGGAAAGATAAAAGCACGTGAGATAGAGATAAACACTTTAGGCTCACATGTGAAATTGACTGCATCGCACACCATCACCATCGACAAGCTACAAGGCGGAGAAAATGTATTTGTTATAGATCCTATGGTTTCAGTTGAGTGCAAAACCAGCTTTGATGATGGAGTAAAAATGCTTAAAGAAGAGACATCAAAGCTAAAAGATCTGAAAAATGAGGTTAAACGCCATGAGACGTTGATAAAAGAGAATGAAGCATCTTATCTTGATATTAAAAAGCGTCTTATCAGGTATAAAAAAAGCGGTGTAAAGATGCCGGCTGCTTTTGTTAAAAAGTACAAACAGTTTAATGAGTATTATGAGCGTTATGATAAATTAAAGCTAGAGTTGAAGCAAAAAGAGGATAAAGTAGAGTTAATTCAAGCCAAATTCAGCTCTGCTCAAAACAGTATATTTGAAGCTAGAATAATAAATAACGACCGCTGGAGAAATCATAATGAAATTATCTTTAAGTTGATAGACCCTCCTATGGAAGTGACTTATGTTCCACAACATAACAGTGCTATTAAGTATCTAGGTCTTAAAGAGAGAGATGAAGATTTTTATATAGTAGAGATGGAGAAGTAATGATAGTCGGTATTAAAGGCAAAATAGAGTATAAAGAGCCATCTTTTTTACATGTAAACGTTAATGGATTGGTTTATGAGGTTTTTGTATCACTACAGACATTTGGTGCTATTAACAGTGAAGATGTAAACTTACATGTAAAGCATATTATACGTGAAGATGCACAGCAACTTTATGGATTTTATGATAAAACAGAGAAGGTGCTTTTTGAGCGTCTAGTAAAAATTAGCGGAGTAGGTCCAAAGGTGGCTATGGCTATATGCTCTACATTTTCAGCTTCACAGTTTGCATCACTTATCGCTTCAAATGATATAAATATGCTAAAAAAAGTTCCGGGTATCGGACCTAAGAGTGCGGGGCGTATTTTGGTAGAGCTTAGCGGTTTTGATGCACTTCTTGCAGATTCGGATTCAGATATAAACCCAGCCTCTTTTGAAGCTATGATGGCGTTGGAGTCTTTAGGATTTAAAAAAGATGTTATAACTGCCACTCTCGCCTCTTGTGAGAGTACAGAGACAGCCTCATTGGTTAAAGAGGCTCTAAAAAAATTACAAAAATTATAAAAGGAAATTATTGAAACTTACTATTTTATTTGGCGGTGCTAGTTATGAACATGAGATTAGCATAGTTAGTGCCATTACTGTTATGCAAAAGCTCCCTTCGTTTGATATAAATCTGATTTTTTGTGATGAAGAGCATCACTTTTACAAAATAGATAAAAAAGAGATGAAAGCAAAAAGCTTCTCATCTGCCAAATATAAAAAGATGCCGCTCTTACATGTAAGCAGAGGAGGCTTTGAGTTGAAAAAAACATTTTCAAAAGAGCTGATAGATGCTCCTGTGTTAAATCTCATACATGGCGGTGACGGTGAAGACGGTACTATTGCGGCACTTTTGGACTTTTATGATATAGAGTTTATCTCTCCTCGCAAAGAGGCTTGTGTGTTTAGTTTTGATAAGGGCTATACTAAACTTTTAGCAGACTCTTTGGCTGTTAAAACTCTTGATTATGAGATTTTATCTCAAGGAGATAAGCCGAGTATATCCGTGCCGTTTATCATAAAACCTGCACGTCTTGGCAGCTCTATCGGTGTTAGTGTCGTAAAAGATGAGAGTGAGATAGATTATGCACTTGATGTTGCGTTTGAGTTTGATGAGCGTGTTGTTGTTGAGCCTTTTATAGCCGATGTCAAAGAGTATAATTTAGCCGGTTGTAAGATTAACGAAGAGATTAGATTTTCTATAATCGAAGAGCCACAGAAGCAGGAATTTTTGGATTTTGATAAAAAATATCGTGATTTTTCTCGTTCATCAAAGGTAAATGAGGCTAAGCTTGATAATATTATGGTAGAAAAATTAAGAGCATCATTTTCTAAAATTTACGGCAGACTTTTTGAAGGTGCATTGATACGTTGTGACTTTTTTGTTATAGATGATGAGGTATATCTAAATGAGATAAATCCAATTCCCGGCTCGATGGCACACTATCTTTTTGATGATTTTGAGAGTATAATCAGAGAACTTTTAAACTCTCTTACAAAACGAAAAAGAGTAGAGGTAAATTACCAATACATACACTCAATAAACCAAGCCAAAGGAAAATAGTGGCATCAAAAAGCCTCATATATAAAGAGCATAATTTCAATATCAGCTATGAACTGCTAAACATCAAAGCTGAAAAAAGTGTTATTTTTCTGCATGGCTGGGGTTCAAACAAGGAGTTAATGAGAGGCTCTTTTGGCGAGTGTTTAAGTGATTACCGTCATGTATATATTGATTTACCCGGTTTTGGTAAATCTAATAATGAAATTTTTTTAAATATTCAAGATTATGCAGATATTATAGATATTTTCTTAAAATCCATCAAAGTTAATAAAGATTGTATCTTGGGACACTCATTTGGGGGGAAGGTTGCCATATTGTTAAAACCTAAAAATCTTATCTTGGTCTCTTCAGCTGGAATACCTCTTGCTAAACCTTTACATGTAAAGATAAAAATAGCACTAAATAAGATACTAAAACCTCTAAAGTTTACTTTTTTAAGAGAGCTTTTTGTAGCTGATGACGGGAGAAATCTTACCCAAAATATGTATGAGATTTTCAAATATACGGTAAATGATGATTTTAGTGAAAATTTTCTTACATGTAAGGCTAAAACTCTGCTTCTTTGGGGTAGAGAAGATAGTGCAACACCGATACAAACAGCTTATAAAATAGATAAATTGATTAAAAACTCTAAGCTTGTGGAGTTTAACGGCGATCACTACTTCTTTATGAAAGAGAAGAGTCTTACATGTAAAGAGATAGTTCTATTTTTGGAGAATAACTGATGTATGAGCAGATAGGGCTTTTTGTCACAAATTTACTTTTTGTTTTAGTTTTAGGATGGTATCTTATTACCAATTTGCAGTGGTATAACTACTCATTAGAGCGTGTAGTGTTAAAGCACCATAAACCTCTTTGGCATCTTATATACTTTTTTATCCCTCTTATTGCTTACTATACTACGGGCAAATATTTTTCTATATTTTTCTATTTTGCGATACTTCCTGCTATCTTTATCTGGCATAAAAGATTGGATAAAAAAGTTGTATTGACATGGAGAGTTCGCAGGTTTTTAATCTTATTGGTCTCTTTGACTCTGTTTCAAGATTTTCTCTGCACTTTAGAGTCGGGTTGTGTAATGTATGGGGTCTTTTTACCTCTTAGTATAGCCTATATCGGTAGCTACATAATAGAGAAGTATCTCTTTGCCATCTATAAAAAAGAGGCATCAAAAAAGATAAAATCTATGAAAAATCTAAAAATCATAGCTGTTACCGGTAGCTATGGTAAAACGAGCATGAAAAATTTTATGACTCAGATACTCTCAAAAAAATACAGAGTTTACTCAACACCTAGAAGCGTAAATACCATAGGCGGAATAATAAAAGATGTCAATGAATCTTTAAGTGAAGAGACACAGGTGTATATCTGTGAGGCGGGAGCAAGAGAGCGTGGAGATATATATACTATCGCACAGTTTTTACATCCTCACATTGTAGTTGTAGGTAAGGTTGGGTTGCAACATGTTGAGTATTTCAAGAGTCTTGACAATATTGTTCGTACTAAGCTGGAAATTATGCAATCAGATAGACTTGAACGTGCATTTGTGCATAAAAGCGTAACTGATACTCCACATGAGAAAGTGACTTTTTTTGGTGATGGGGAAAATATTGAGGCGACTTTGCAACATACAAGTTTTGAACTTGAGTTTGATGGTAAAAAAGAGCATTTTAGCACAAAAATATTAGGCTCATTTCAGGCGATAAATATAAATGCTTCTATATTGGTAGCAAAAGAGTTTGCAATGAGCATAGATGAGATAAAAGAAGCTGTCAAATCACTAAAGAGTGTTCAACATCGTCTTGAGCGTATTGATGCCGGTGGCAAGATTATATTGGATGATGGCTATAACGGCAATATAGACGGTATGCTTGAGGCTGTTAGGTTATGCTCTTTACATGAGGGTAGAAAAGTTATAGTTACACCGGGTCTTGTTGAGAGTACACCGGAGTTAAACCAAAAACTTATCAGTGCAATAAACGGTCTGTTTGATATAGTTATAGTTACAGGAGCGTTAAATGCAGAGTTATTTGATAAACATTTACATGTAAAAGAGAAGATAATATTGCAAGATAAAGAGACTCTTACCAAGGTACTTGGTGAAAAAACACAAAGCGGAGATATTATTTTATTTGCAAATGATGCTCCAAATTTCATATAAGTGCTATAATTGTAAAAAACATTTAAGGATAAGATTTGAAAAAAGTTCAACCACGCGATGAGCAGATAGTTTTAGATCCAAAACGTTATCTAGTCAGTGAGACAGATGCTAAAGGTGTTATAACATATTGCAATAGTTATTTTAGAGACGTTGCAGGTTATAGTGAAGAGGAGCTTGTAGGACAGCCACACAATATTATAAGACATCCAGATATGCCTAAATTGGTTTTTAAACTTTTATGGGAGACCATACAGAGCGGTCAAAATATCAATGCAGTTGTGAAAAACTTGGCAAAAGATGGACGCTATTATTGGGTTTTTACAGAGTTTAATATCAGAAAAAATGCAGATGATGGAGAGATTATCGGATATATGGCATCAAGAAAAGCTGTATCAAAACATGTTGTTGAGATTATCTCAAAACTGTACAAGGAGCTTTTAGAGATAGAAAACACAAAAGGTATAGATGAAGCTCAAAAATATCTTGATGTGTTTGTAAAAGACAAAGGCAGTGATGTTACTTTTGCAAATATAATGGAAAATATACATAAATTTTATTGATATGATAGATAAAATTAACCGTTATTTTGCTTATTTAAGCGGAGCTGTTTTGGCTATTTTAGTAACACTTGTGCTGTATGATGCAAGTATGCGTTATCTTTTTCAGACAGGCTCTGTGGCTTTACAGGAGCTGGAGTGGCATTTTTTTGATATTGTTATACTTCTTGGTATCGCATTTACTTTGCAAAAAAACTTACATGTAAGGGTTGATATATTTTATGACAGCTTTAGTGAACGTACTCGCCACTATATAGATATTTTTGCTCTGATATTTTTTATATTTCCCTTCTCTTTGCTTATTATATACGTGGGTTTTGATTTTGTGATGATTAGTTTTGAGCAACTTGAAGGCTCTTCAAACCCCGGTGGTCTTCCCTATCGTTATATAGTTAAATCTCTAATGCCTTTGGCTTTTGTGCTTCTCTCTTTGCAGGTTTTTAGTGAACTTTTTAAACGTTTTAAGGCTCTTTCATGATAGCTCTATGGATGTTTACATCAGCTTTGGCACTTCTGCTTTTGGGTATTCCCGTAGCTTTTGTCTTTGGTGGAGTGGCTCTCATCTTTGCTCTTTTTACTCCAGAACTCGGCTTGGATATTTTTCAGCTTTTGGGTTTTCGCATTTATGGAATTATGAGCAATACAACTTTAATGGCAGTTCCGCTTTTTATAGCGATGGGCTTAGTGCTTGAAAAATCGCAGATGGCTGAGAAGCTCCTTATCTCTATGAGTTCGCTCTTTCGCTCTGTTCGTGGCGGGTTAGCTGTTAGTGTAGTGCTTGTGGGTGCTATGTTGGCAGCTTCTACGGGAATAGTCAGTGCATCTGTGGTAATGATGAGCGTTATCGCCATGCCTCTTATGATAAACGCAGGTTACTCAAAATCATTGGCTAGTGGAACCGTTGCAGCTAGTGGAACTCTTGGACAGATTATTCCACCATCTATTATCCTGATAATTTTGGGTGATGTGATGAGTGTCAGTGTAGGAGATCTATTTTTAGGAGCGGTGCTTCCGGGCGTACTTTTGGTTGGTCTGTATATCGTATATATTTTGATATTTTCATATCTTAAGCCGGAAGTAGCACCGGCAATAAAGAGCGATGAAAATGTCACTTTCATGGGTACTTTAGGAGCTATTTTGCCTCCTCTTATCTTAATGATAGCAGTTTTAGGCTCTATATTTGCAGGTATAGCTTCTCCTACAGAGTCTGCAGCATTTGGTGTTTTCGGTGCTATCATTTTAAGTGCTTTTAACCGCTCACTAAACCGTGAGATGCTTAGTTATGCTATGATGAAAACAGTCACATTAAGCGGTATGATTTTTATGATTTTAATAGGTGCTACCGCCTTTTCACTTGTTTTTAATGAACTTGGAGGAACTGATCTGGTTTTAGACTTTTTCAGTGAAGATATAGGCAATGTCTGGGTCTTTATCGGTGTCTCTATGTTGGCTATATTTATCTTGGGATTTTTTATAGATTTTATAGAGATCTCTTTTATTATTGTGCCTATTTTAGTACCTGTTATGGAAGCTTTTGGCATTGATCCTATCTGGTTTGCCGTTCTTATAGCTTTAAATCTTCAAGCCTCGTTTCTTACACCGCCTTTTGGTTTGGCACTATTCTTTTTAAAGGGAAGTTCGGCAAATTTAGTAACCACTTTGGAGATATATAGAGGTATCATACCTTTTATACTTCTACAGCTTTTAGGTCTGGGTCTTGTTATACTCTTTCCTGATTTAGTATTTGCATTTTTATAGGAGATTTTGTGAAAGATATATTATATGCACCTTGGCGTAGTGATTATATTGCCGGTGAGAAGATAGAGGGTTGTGTTTTTTGTCATATCAGCACTCACTCCAAAGATGATAAGAACTTACATGTACTATATCGTGATGAAGAGTGCTTTGTAGTTATGAATCTCTATCCTTATACTCCGGGGCATTTTATGATTATTCCACATCTTCATACGGATAAACTTGAAGCTTTAGAGCCAAAAACATGGCTTCATATAAGTAATTTGGCTCAAAAGAGCGTAAGACTTCTAAAAGAGGGATTTAATGCTCAAGGGGTAAATATAGGTATGAATTTAGGTGCAGCAGCTGGTGCGGGAATAGCAGAACATATTCATCTGCATATTGTGCCTCGTTGGAGTAGAGATACAAATTTTATAACCTCCATAGGAGAGACTAGACTCTATTCGACAGACTTTGAAAAAATATATGATAAAATTGCTTCATTAGTTCCAAAATATTACAGATAAAAGTGAAAATATGAGTTTAAAAGAGAAAATATATAATTTAGTCGATACAAAATTGATACCTTTTGTATTTAAAATATCAGAACAGCCAATGCTCTTTTCAGAGCTTCTAATAGTAAACAAAGCACACCAAGAGGGAATGAATCCAGAACCTACAATGCTAGGCTTTAAACTGAGAAAAGGACGTGCATATCTGATATATATCATCTTATGGCACATAGTTTTTGGACCACCTGCGTTGATTTTTCATAAGGTTTTGATTAAAGTTGATTGTCACGCTTTGATTATCTTTGCAGTCTTGTTTACGGGAGTCTTTTTTGCTACATTTTTGATGTTTAGCGAGTGGCTAAAAGAGAGAGTTACGGACAATCTAATAAAAAAAGCGTGGAAGATACACTATCCACACTTTAAATACTCCCACCATGGCAAAGAGGTAGCAAATATCTACGCAAGAGCTCAAGAAGAAGATGTCCACCATAAAGATATGAGACTATACATATATAACAATTTGGTAGGTACAAAGAGCTAAAGTAGAAGATTATTGTTCTATTGGCGAAAATATTACGAGGTAAGTTGATGAAAGCAAAACGAGCAAAACCGTTTTTAAAGTGGGCAGGGGGAAAGAGTCAGTTACTTAATGATATAGAGAGTAATTTTCCATATAAAAAAAATGATGAATTTTCTTTTATTGAGCCGTTTGTTGGAAGCGGAGCAGTGCTATTTTGGGTTTTAAATAATTTTACTAATTTAAAATCAGTAACTATTAATGACATAAATAGAGATCTTATAAATGTATATAAAACTATAAAATTAAATGTTAATGAGTTAATTG
>WFND01000084.1 GCA_015484575.1 Helicobacteraceae bacterium | reverse complement strand
ATAATTATGGTGCCATCAATGCTAAAAATGTAAGTATTATAAATTCTAAAATAGACAATAATCATGGAAATGGAATCAAAACTACCAATTTATATATGCAAAATACATCAATATCAAATAATACAGCAAGAGGTCTCGAAATTTTAGAACATGGTATTGTGACAATAGAGGACTCAAATATATCCTATAGTGGTTATGATGGAGTTCGCATAGATAATTATGTAGATATGAATATTACGAATTCAAATATTATTTACAATACATCAAGAGGGGTTACAACAGGCAATGGTGGTACTTTACGTATATCAGACAGCAATATATCCAATAATGGCACATCAGGAGTATATGTAGGTATGTACAAAAAAGCATTAATATCAGATAGCTATGTAGATGCAAATAGTTATGGTATATATGCATTCAATGCTGCTCATAT
Organism: Helicobacteraceae bacterium; assembly: GCA_015484575.1. GTDB lineage: Bacteria > Campylobacterota > Campylobacteria > Campylobacterales > Sulfurimonadaceae > S010-53. Next base: position 14,374 of record WFND01000084.1, on the reverse strand, counting down.
CGCATTAGTTAACTCTATTGTAGCAGATAACACTAACACAGGGTTTACTGGAAATAGCACAACAGGTACAATATCTATTGTAGTAAACTCGGTTTTTGCGAACAATCCTTTAGGTCTTAAAGGACCGGGGTTAATTGTTAATAATATTTTTTATAACAATACAGATAATGACTTAAATACAGGTCTTGGCAAAACATACATTTTTAATAACTACATAGATTATACAAAAATCGTTGATGATACTTCTGGTTATTCTACTATTTTGAAAAAAGATAATGTTCATTCAAATGAGACAAGCATGATATTAGATACCTCGTTTGTCCCCGCGGGTAACTCTATTGTTATCAATAAAGGTCTAAATTCTAATACTCAAACATTTATTGACTATGTTAATGAGTTTTCTCAAGATACACTACTTAATGAATTTATATTTAATGAGTTGAAAAATGACATGACTGATGACAATCGAATAGTAGATAGTATTGTTGATTTAGGAGCTTATGAATTTAGTTCAACTAAACCAAATATTGATTCCATTACTTTTAACGGTGTAGCAAAACAATTTCAGCAACTTCAATTTAATACAAATTTTACTCTTTCAAATGGAAGAACTCTTCAAGAAATTGTTTACAACTTTGATGGACATTATACTTCAGATAACAGTTTTATTTTTAAAACTTCAGGCCCTAAAATAGTCAAAGTAAAATTAACAGACAGCGAGGGAGAATTTACCACATTAACACTTTCACTTAATATTGCTCCTTTAGCATATGAAGAGATGACATTTGATCAAAAAATCATAACTACAGTTGACGCAAACCATCTTAATGACATTCAGCAAGAGATAGATTTACAGACAACATCTTCATATTCTCAAGGTAGAGTTCAAGGTGAAGCAGATGGAATTCAAATGTGTATTGATTCTCCTGAAACATATGGTATTAAAACAAGTGCAAAAGCGGTAATAATACCGATATTTTAACTGCTGACAAATTTTCTAGTTTGTATTATTTTCGATACAAACTAGAAGAAATATTACCTATAAATCTCAGGATAATCATTTTTAAAGCGTCTATGTAGCCAGAACCAAAATTTTGGGTTTTCGCTGATGATGGAGCTTAGCCAGTCAGCTTGAAGTTGTGTTGCTTTTAGGATGTCTGCTTGTATATCATCTGTCTTTTGCACCGCAATCTCGTCATATATCTTTAAAGTATAATGCTCTTCGTCATCTGTCACGATAGTAACAGGTATGATAGCAGCGTTGTATTTTCTGGCTAAAAATGCAGGGGTTGTTGTCTGGCGTATCTTTTTACCCATAAATTCAACTATTTCTCCATCTTTTTGGTTTATGTTTGTATCTATTAAAAGACCGCATCCCATACCCTTTTTTAGAGCTTTTATCAGAGGTTTAACTACATTTGTCTTCTCCATAGATATATTACCAAAAGCACCTCTTGACTCCAGTAGCCACTGCTCATAAGTTCTATTTTTCATCTTCTTATAGACTGCTATAATAGGCTCAATGAAAGCACCTATACTAGCACCTCCAAGCTCCCATGAGCAGTAGTGAGAAGTCACATAAACAACAGCTCTGCCCTCTTTATGAACTTTCTCAAGTACATCTATATTATCGACACTGACTTTTGCCTTTAACTCCTCTTTGCTCATATGTCTTAGCTCTATTACATGTAAGAAGTTATAGGCAAGGTTTTTAAATGCATATCTTATTATCTCATCTTTTTTATCTGCACTTAATGTATTGTCAAATACAAAGTCAAGGTTTTTGTCTGCAACATCTCTATATCTTTTTGAGAGATAATAACCTAAAATAGCCAAAGATGTAAAAAAACCTTTCCTCGCTTTTTTTGGTAAAATCATTAAGAATTTTTCCAACAGCAAAAAGAGCTTAAAGCCCATACAAAAGCCTCTTTGCCATCATTAATATCTCTGAGACCTTTATCTCTTTTATAGAAAAATCATTTTTGTCTATCTTAAATATATCCACTCTTGAAGGTGATTTAATACTTACATGTAAAGGTGTTTTATACATCATTCTACTATTTGTAGGTCCAAAAAGTGTGATTGAAGGTATATTTTGAGCCCACGCCATATGAGTAGGTCCCGTATCATTTCCTATAAGCAGATCCATAGAACTTATAAATGAAAGCAACTCGTTTAAAGATAGTTTTGGAGCTAGTGTAGCGTAAGAGGAGTTTTCACATATCCACTGAGCCTCTTTTTTCTCTTTCTCATCACCCCAGATAATGTAACAGCTCTCTTTAAGCTCATCGCATAATTTGGCAACACTCTGTTTTGGGTACTTTTTACTCTCCCATGATGCTCCTATAACTATGGCTATATTTTTTTTATCTTCTGCAATATCTCCATATTTTTCAACTTCAAACAGAGGCTCTTTATCCAATATCATCTCATCACTTATTCTAAACCTTAGAGCTTCTCCAATCAAAAAAGTGTTTCTTTTGACAATATTTTCATCATAAGCTACGCGACAACTACCTTTATAAAACAGAGCAGCCACTCTCTCACGAGCAGAGTCAAAAGCAAATCCGTATGTATTTTTACCGACAATTTTTGCAACAATTGCCGATTTTAGAAGTCCTTGAACATCTATAACAATATCATAGTTATCCAAATTTCTCAATTTTGAGATATTTTCAAAAAGTTTTGAGATAGATTTTGTTTTTTTAAGCTCTTTTAGATTTACGCTATGAACCTTGTTAATTAAAGGATGATTTTGTAAAAGTGGTGCGAAAACCTCTTCGCAAACCCAATCTATCTTAGCTTTTGGATATGCTTTATGTATAAACTGTAAAACAATAGCTGTATTTACAATATCACCAAGGGCGGAGAGTCTGATTATGGCTATTTTATTTATATCTTTTTTCATAAGTGCAATTATAGCTAAAAGCTAAAACGTATCACTAATCCAGCCGCCGCCAAGTAGTTTGTTATCATCATAAAAAACGGCGGCTTGACCTACCGCTACCCCAAAAACACTCTCCTTTAGTACGATTTTCGCCTCTGTATCTTCAATCTGTACATGGCACTTAACACCTACGTTTCTGTATCGTAGTTTAACTATACAATCAAAAGATTTTCTATCATCAAACATATTTATATCTTTTATACTTACTCCATTACAAGCTAAATCTTCACGTTTTCCTACAACAATCTCATTTGTATCTGGATAAATTTTGACTACAAAATGTGGTTCATGCGCTCCATGAACACTAAAACCTCTGCGTTTTCCTATGGTGTAGTGCATATAGCCTTTATGTTTTCCTACAATCTTGCCTTCGAGATTTAAAACATTGCCCTCTATATTGACATCAACATAATCTTGTAAAACTTCCGTATAGCTGTTTTCAACAAAACATATCTCTGTCGATTCACCTTGAGAAGCAAAACTTTCAAGACCCGATATCGAAGCTGCTTTTGCTTTTATATCACTTTTTTTACGTTCACCTAGTGGAAATATCAATCTAGGCACTATCGATTTATCTATGTAAAATAGAAAATAACTCTGATCTTTTGTATCATCATCTGCCTGTAGTAGATATTTTCCATCAGTTTTTATATAATGACCCGTCGCAACATGATAAGCACCTATCTTATCAGCAAAGCGAACCATAGCACCAAATTTTAGGTTTCTATTGCACAATGCACACGGATTTGGCGTCTTTCCATCTCTGTAGGTATCTACAAAGGGTAAAAAAACTTTCTCTTCAAACTCATCTTGTAAATCTATTACATGTAACTTAACACCCACTCTATCAGCCGCCTTTTGAGCGCGAGCTTGGTGTATCTCATGATAACCGGGTTTAGAGTGAAGTTTCATATAGACACCCTCAACATCATAGCCCTCTTCTAGTAACATCAAAGTTGCAATAGTCGAATCAACTCCGCCACTCATTCCTATGAGTAGCTTTTTATTTGGAGTCATAAGGATTCCTGTGTTGAAAATATTCAGACAGTGCTTTATAGTATTTTGTCTCTTGCAGACCTTCACCTTTTAATTGACTTAGTTGATTATACAGTGAAGTCTCTATCTCTGAAGCAACATACTCTATATCATCAGTCAGACAGATAATATCTACATCTTCCTCTCTTATCATGCCATTTTCAAGCAGTGAGGTTTTTATAAACTCTAGTAGTGGAGTATAAAATTCTACTCCTACCAAAAAGATACGAGAACCCATAATTTTTCCTGTTTGCGTTAAAACAAGAGCTTCTATAAATTCATCAAGAGTACCAAAACCTCCGGGAAAAATAACATACGCCATAGAGTATTTAACCAACATCACTTTTCTTGAAAAAAAGTAGTCAAAAACTTGCGATTTTGTTGTATAAGGATTTAATTTCTGCTCTTTTGGCAACTCTATATTTAAACCGATAGAGTGAATATTTTTTGAGTGTTTATAAGCTCCTTTATTGGCTGCTTCCATAATACCCGGACCACCTCCGGTGATGATATTAAAACCTCTCTCTCCTAAAATATCTCCTAATCTCACTGCTTTTTTATAGTAGATATTATCTTTTGAAGTTCTTGCACTTCCAAAGATAGTAACAGAAGGTCCAAGCTCACCTAACTCATCAAAACCCTGAACAAAATCAGCCAATATCTTAAATACACTCCAGACATCTCCGGATTTTATATCTTTTACATAACGTTTTGAGTTATTTTCTCTTGTTCTCATCTAATTTAGCTTTTTAGCTTATTTAGTCTGTCTCTTTTTGTACCGATAGACGTAATCTGCACTCCGAAGTTTCCATCTACGATAACAACTTCTCCTTGAGCTATAACATGATCATCAACCAAGATATCTAGCGGATCATTTGCAAGTTGATTTAGCTCTATAACAGAACCTATATCCATACTCAAAACATCTTTTAAAAGCATCTTTTTCTTACCTATTCTTACTCTGACAGGTAGTTTAACATCCATGATAAGAGAGATATTTTTCATCTCTTTCTCATTAAGATTTGCTTCTGGGAGGCAATCATCCAATCTCTCAGAACTTGCATCAGATGGTGGTCTCTCTTTTGCCTCAGGCTCTTGAGAAGAGGGTTGTTCGTTTAAGACCGCATACAGAGTCTCATCTAAAACAATCATCATAAGTGAATTTATAGATGATAGAGAAAAATCATAGACTTCCATCTTATAAAAACCATCTATATTTACCTCTTTATCTTCGGGAATAAACTCTATAGAATCCACTTTTATGCTAAGTTTGGGTAACTCATCTTGAGCAGTCAGGGTTGTAGATAATGCACCCAATATATTTGAAGCTATCTCTTTTGTAGCATCAAGGTCATCATCATCCATCTCATCTTTGGCTTCTCCCTCTCCTCCCAACATCATATCGCCAAGAGCTGTTGCTAAAGCAGGAGGCATAACCAAAATTATCTTGGCATCTACATCACCCGATACACTCGCATGAATTAAAGATGTAGGTGCGATAATTGTGGATACGACAGAGACATCCTCTTCTGCTTTAAAACTCAGCGAAGGTGCAACTCCCGTCAAGCTCTCGATAGTAGCAACTGTCTCATTCTCAAACAGCTTTAAAAAATCTTTCATCTATTCATCCTCTTCTTCATCATTATCATCAAAAAAGTTCTCTTCTTCAATATCAATAATCTCTTTGGCACTGCTTATCTTCTCTTTTCGTCTCTCTTCAAAATCTTTTAATGCACGTTTAACAGCATCTTTTTCCGTATCTATAACCTCTGTTATCTGTACAGATTTACGAAACCTACGCAATCCTATCTCACCTCTAAAACGATCTTTACCGTCTATATTTAAAGTCACAATATCATCTGCTGCGGCTTTTAATCTTACTATATCACCCAAAGAGAGTTCCAATATCTCATTTAGCGTCAATTCAGCCTCTCCCAAATCAGCTTCAACTTGCACTTGAGCTCCACCTAAAAGGACTTGCAACTCTTGATTTCTACTCTTTTTAGAGCTTGTCTCATTTAACATCAAATCCCTACTAGCAAGTTTTGGCAATACAGGCTCAAGAGCGATAACGGGATAACAGATATTCATCATACCCGAACTATGTCCGATAATTATCTCCATTACAACCATCACAACAATCTCATTTTGAGCAACAATCTGAACAACATTTGGGCTTGACTCTTTATTCTCAATAGTTGGATACAGATCTGTTACAGGTCCCCATGCCTCTTTTAATGTTCCCATCATTACACGTAAAATTGTTTCAAAAAGGCTAAGTTCTATATCTGAAAATTCCCTGCTTGACTCAAAAGGCTCACCCTTTCCACCCAAAAGTCTATCTAGCATTGGAAAAGCTATTGATGGGTTTATCTCTAAAACTCCACTTCCCTCAAGTGGTTTTACGGAAAATACATTAAAACTTGTAGGATTAGGCAGAGACATCAGAAACTCACCATAAGTCATCTGATCGACAGAGTGAAGCTGTATCTCTACGATAGAACGCATTATCGCCGAGATTTGAGAGGAGAGTGAACGTGCCATCTTATCGTGAATACCGCGAAAAGCACGGAGTTGCTCTTTTGAGACACGATTTGGACGTTTAAAATCGTATAGAGTTATCTGGCGTTGAGAGAAGAGAGAATCACCATCATCATCTCCCGCTTCAAAGGCATCATCACCCTCATCATCTACAACGTCTAAGAGGGCATCAATCTCTTCTTGCGATAAAATATCAGCCATTATCTTCTCCTATCTCGTTTTGTATTTTACGAATTACCGCTTTATGTATCTGAGAAATTCTTGACTCTGTTATATCCAAGATAGAGCTAATCTCTTTAAGTGTAAGCTCCTCAAAATAGTACAGCTGAATCACCATCTGCTCACGTTCACTGAAGTTTGTCAAAACAGATTTAATCACCTCAACAAGTTCATCACGCTCTATTTTCGCCAAAGTAGCACCTTCATCGCCAACACCAAGCTGGTCATCCAAAGGCATAACGGCATATATCTCAGATGCTACACGGGCATCTCGTATCTTCTCTACATCTTCTCCTATAATATGTGCCAACTCTTCGTCACTTGGCTCTTCATCATGCTCATTCATATATATATCAACAGCCCTGTTTATCTGCTTAACCAACTTTCTGTTTGAACGACTTAAAACATCAAGTGAACGCAGATAATCTAGCATAGCACCATAAACTCTTGTTTTGGCAAAACCCCAAAAAGAGTCATTTATCTTCTCATCATATCTACGGGCTAGTTTTACTAACTCCTCTGTTCCTATAGCAGAGAGATCCATAAAATCAACAGAACTAGGCAGTCTCTCTTTTAACCTAAACGACATCGCCTTAACGGCAGGAAGATATGCAATAGCTAACTCATCACACTGATGTTTTATCTCATTCTCATATCCGCTATAGCTCATAATCGGCTCTCCATCTTAGTATATTCACTGTCTATTATAAGTTCACGCTTATTGATTTCACGAACAAAAAAGTCCAAATCTTTTTCGTGTGTATTTTTAGGAAAATAGCTTGGTTTTACTGTTATAGTTCCAACATACAGAGCCACAAAAACATGTGAAAATAGATAAAAAAAGCTTGTAATTAGAAAAATATATATCAAAAGGTCAAAAGCACCTTCAGCTTTTAACAGAGAAAAAATGATACTTATAAAAAAACCACCTACTGTAAAAAAAGAAACAAAATTCGCACCACGCACCGTAATTATCCCCTTTTTTAGTATATTGTAAACATTAAAAATGTTCCATCAGTCTCTTAAACAGTCCACTTAAACCGCTATCTGATGATGTATTAAGCATATTATGTTCCAATTTTTTTGCAATATTGTTTGCAATGACTTGAATATCACGGCTAACTTGTGCATTTGGATACTCTTTTGCAAAAAGAGTTCTTTTTTTGACACTTACTGCCACTTTTTGATCTAAATTGACTTTTCCGATAAGATGAAGTTGTAACTTTTCACCGATATTTACGGCTGCAACCTTTTTAATTTTTGAAAATACGGCATTTGCCTCTTTTGTACTGCTTACCTGATTCATAATAACATCAATATCGTTTCGTATTCTTGATGTAAGTTTTATAGTAGCATAAGCATCGGTTATTGCCGCAGGGTCTGGTACGGTTATAACTATAACATCATCTGAAGCTTTTAAAAACAGCTGTGTATGTTCACCAATTCCTGCACCTGTATCTATTATCATAACTTCAATATCATCAAGAACATCTGCCTCTTGCATAAAACTATCAAACATCTGTGAAGATGCGTATTTTAAGATACCTTCTCCACTCTCTCCGGGAATTAAGAGTAGATTTGGCTCTATCTCTATTAAAATATCACTGACACTAGCTTCGCCTTTTAATACATGCAATATATTTTTTTTGATTTTCACATTAAACATCACATCAAGATTTGCAAGACCTATATCCGCATCAAAGATAGCTACTTTTATACCGTTTTTTGCCAATATATGTGCTATATTTGCACCTATTGTACTTTTTCCTACTCCACCTTTACCGCTTGTTATGCTGATAAATCTAGTTTTTTTTGAGCTGTTTGAGTGACGCTCTTTAACTAGAGCTTCTAATTTTGATGCTTGATGACTCATTTTGCTTTCTCTCTTGAGAATCCTTCAAGAAGGCACTCTATCAAAAATTCACTACTTGCTACTACTAAATCTTCAGGTACTTCCTGCCCTACTGAAAAGTATGATATAGGTACTTTTGTATCAAAAGCTAAAGAGAAGATATTTCCAAATCCTCTAGTCTCATCTAACTTGGTAAACATCATAGTATCTATACCCAAAGTAGAAAAATTATCATGCGTGGCCTTTAAGTCCTCATATTTTATAGAACTAGGCATAACTAAAATCACATCAATATCATAAGAGCTTTCACTACCTTGAAGACACTCATAGATAGTCTCTATCTTCTCTTTATCATAAGGAGATGAACCCATAGTATCTATAAGAATATAGTCACAATAGTGCAAAGATTGCAAAGCGGTGGTAAATTCAGGCGGGTCAACAACGGTTTCAATTCCAAGTTTCATCATTCTTGCATACTGCATCAACTGCTCTACTGCACCTATTCGGTAAGTATCAAGAACTACAAGACCGACCTTATATTTCTTATCTAAAAGATACGAGTATCTAGCCGCAAGTTTTGCGATAGAAGTTGTCTTACCGACTCCAGTAGGACCTACAAGCATGATAACTTTTTTCTGTTGCGATTTTAATTTATGCTCTACTCTTATAGGAATCATTTTTCGCAAAAGTGTCTGAAAATATCTCTTAAGTGCATCTGGATTTTCTCGCATTTTCAGAGGCATATGCTCCAATGTTATACTCATTATTGTATCAAGATGCTCTTTTGACATACCGCTTTGACTGGCTAATCGGTATATTTCAGAAAATTCCGGAGGTATAACGGTCTGCATACTAGGGCGTTTTTCATCCCAAAACATATTTTGAATGATTTTGACTTTATCACCTAGCTTTGAAATCTCTTTTTTTATCTCATTAAGCTCTTTTGGCTCCTCTTTTTTTGTTAGAGTCGGCTCTTGTGTCACTTCAGAAATTTTAGATATCTGTTTTGCGGCTTCTGAGATATTAAACAGAACATCACTACTCTCTTGAACTAGAGGTTTGTGCTTTTTTAACACTTTTTTCTGCGGTTTTACGGATTTCTCATCTACACCTATAACTATCTCATACAGAGCACTCTTGCCGAGAGATTTTTTTTGAAGCTGCCTTGTCTCTATCAACATAGCTTCATCGCCCACGGCTTCTTGTGCTTTTTTAAGTGCTTGTGCCGGTGTCGTACCACTAAATGTTAAAACTTTCAATTGACTTTTATCCTTACATGTAAGAGAGTGGAATTACCACGCTCTCTCTCTCACTCCAGTGCGGATGAGGAACATTTAGACGTTTGGTATTGATTAAACGTGCATCAAAAAAAATTATATCCAAATCCAACGTTCTAGGTGCATTAACAAAAGATCGTTTACGCCCGAAACGCTTCTCAAGATGTAGTAAAAAACTCAAAAATCTATCTGCATTCATAGAGGTCTTTATCTCCAGTGCGGTGTTATAAAAATCGTCTTGATTCTCATATCCAAAAGGTGGATTTTTCAGTATTATACTACTTTTCACAATATCAACTCTTGAAGCTCTTTTAAGAGCAAAAACAAGATGTCTAAAACGTCTCTTTACATCTCCTACATTACCGCCGACACCCACCACGCTCCTGTAACGAAGCGAAGAGTCTCTCTTAAAAGTAGAGGGAAAAAGAGTATCTTTATATAAAAAAAGTCTTTTAGAAATTTGACGTTTTAGAGCCATATTTTAACTACTGAGCCGGTTGTTGTGCCGCTTGTTGCTCTTTGATAGCTTTTATCTCATTTAAAATCTGAGTCATTCCAACCATAGCCAAGTGATAACCAAATGGACCAAATCCTACAACCGATGATGAACATACTGCAGCGATAAGATTTTTTTGACGAAACTCTTCACGACGAGCAACATTGCTGATATGAACCTCAATAGTCGGAAGTGCAACAGCAGAGATAGCATCACGAATTGCGACTGACGTATGAGTATATGCAGCCGGATTTATGATAATACCGTCAGCATCACCGTAACACTCTTGTATCTTATCTACTATCTCACCTTCAAGATTACTCTGAAAAAATTCAATTTCTAAGCCGTTTTCATCTGCAAAAGATTTCATTTGAGCATGAATCTGCTCCAACTTCATAGGTCCGTAAATGTTTTGCTCACGAATACCTAACATGTTTAGATTTGGTCCTTGTACTACAACAATTTTCATCTGTTTCCTTAATTTAAAAAATATTTTGTTAATTATAGAGAAATAAGTATTTCAAAGAGATAAAGTTATATAATTCTTTAGAGGTAGCCTACAAGGAATAGAAATTGATAATAATTAAACCAAACTACATTTTAACAGAAAATGAACTTTTAAAAAACAGAGCGATAGCTTTTGATAAAACTATAAAATCGATAGATGATTTCAATATCTTACATGTAAAGTACCCAGATGCCAAGATAGTAGAACTTGAAAAAAATTCACTTCTTATGCCCGGACTGATAAATACCCATGTTCATCTTGAATTTAGTGCAAACAAGACATCTTTAGAGTATGGCTCTTTCTTACCGTGGCTCAATAGTGTTATCAAAAACAGAGATGATTTAATCTCGACATGTAATGATGAGTGTATGAAAAAAGCTATAGATATGATGCTTCACAGCGGTACAACAACATTTGGTGCGATAAGTTCTCAAGGATTGGATTTAAACTCTGCCGCCAATGCAAAGCAAAATGTTCTGTTTTTCAATGAACTTATAGGCTCTCAAGCTGTTATGGCTGATGCTTTGTATGGAGATTTTTTAGAGCGGGTTGATGCTTCAAAAAGTATTCAAAGAGAGGGCTTTTATCCTGCAGTTGCCATCCACTCACCCTACTCTGTTCATCCAATCTTAATAAAACGTGCCTTGGAAATCGCAAAAAATGAAAACCTACCGCTAAGTGCACACTTTATGGAGTCAGATGCGGAAAAGCAGTGGTGTGAAAATAACTGCGGTGAATTTGCAACATTTTTCAAGGAGTTTTTAAAGCAGGATTACTCTGTAAATACACCTGATGAATTTTTATCTCTATTTGAAAACTCTCCTGCTTTAATGACACATGTTGTTCAAGCCACAAAAGAGCAGTTACAGAAGCTTCATGATGATGGACATACGATTATCCACTGTCCTGTCTCAAACCGTCTGCTAGGTAACGGTGCTATTGACCTTGATGTTTTAGAGAGTGCCGATATACCTTGGCTGTGTGCAACTGATGGACTTAGTTCAAACTATACGCTAAATCTGTTTGAAGAGATGAAGATAGCTCTGTTTATGCACCACGGACAGGATCTATTACCATTTGCCAAAAAACTTATTCACAGTGTTACATGTAAAGCAGCGGATGCCCTAAATCTAAATACAGGATATATAAAAGAGGGTAAAAATGCCGATATGATTATCTTAAATCTTGATGAAGTCCCAAATGAACAGTTAGAACTTCATCTAATTTTACAACAATACAAAATACAATCCGTATATATCAACGGAAAAGAGGCTCTTTAAATGCAATTTATAAAAAAACTGCTCTCACCTTTTACGACAACTATGAAGTTTATACAAAATCACTTTAAAGCTATGATTTTTCTGCTTATACTATATCTGGTATTTGCACCAAATCCAAAAGAGCAGTTAGAACCTGCAAATCTTGAAACAATCGCTCTAAAAGGAGCTATATTTGATGTCAGTGAAACACTTGACAAGATAGACAAAGCAGAAAAGAACAGTGCTATAAAAGGTGTTCTTTTTGATATAGACTCTCCCGGAGGAGCTATCGCTCCGTCTATAGAGTTGGCATATGCGATAAAACGATTATCCAAAAGTAAACCTGTAGTTGCATACTCTAGCGGAATTATGGCAAGTGGAAGCTACTATGCAGCTATCTGGGCAGATGAGATTATAGCAAATCCGGGAACTATGGTGGGTTCTATCGGGGTTATTATGCAAGGTGCCGATCTATCTGAGGTTATGTCAAAAATAGGGATAAAATCTCAAGTAGTAAAGGCAGGAAAATTTAAACAGTTAGGTACGCCAGATAGAAAATGGAAAGAGTTTGAAGTTAAAGAGCTAAATAAAGTTATCGGGGCAAATTACAAGATGTTTTATACAGATGTTGCCAATGCCAGAGGGCTTGATATAAAAGATAAAGACTCTTTTGCAAATGCTCATATATTCACAGCCAAACAGGCAAAAGATATAGGTCTTGTTGATAAAGTGGGTGTACGTTATGATGCAAAAAACAGATTAAAAGAGCTAAGTGGTGTAGAGAGAGCTTCATGGAAGCAAGAGGATAAATTTGATAAATTTTTCAAGAAATTTGCGGCTGAGAGTTCAACTCTTTTACATATATATTTTCCATCACTTACAATTCGTTAATCTTTAAGACTTCCGCTAAAACAGAGGTCTTATCATCCATCAAACTTATCTTATCCTTTACATGTAACTGCTCTAAAGCTATAACCGCATTGTTCATACTTATCTGTGCATAGCCACGCTTTGAGCGTAATTTTGGGTTTGCACTCTCATAAGTGTTTTGTAGTTGAGTCAGTCTATTTTTATAGTGATTTAGATTTTGTGATATATTCTGATTTAAGCTTACATGTAAAGGCTCTATCTCACGCCTGAAAAAGTTTAATTTTAAGCTTATGGCTCTACCTAATTCATCTTTTAACTTTTTTATCTGCTCTTTATGAATAGTCATTTTCTGCTCTATAGAGTTGCGTTTAAAGCTCTCTAAAAGATAATTTAACTCCTCTTTTTTTCTATTAAGTGTATGATTTACCTGTGTTGTAAGACGATTTCTCATCACATCAATACCTTGCAAAAACTCTGCCATATCCGGCAAAATCATCTCCATTGCAGCACTAGGAGTAGCTGCTCTTAAATCTGCCACCATATCGCTAATACAGTAGTCAATCTCATGACCTACGGCTGAAACCGTAGGTGTTTTGGCATCAAAAAGAGCTTCGGCAACCTCAAGTTCATTAAATGCCCATAAATCCTCTATACTTCCACCACCACGGGCTATAACGATAATATCATAATCTTTTCTATCTGCTTCTCTTATCGCTTTTGCTATCTGTGAAGCCGCTAAATCACCTTGCACTAAAACATCATATATGCTTACATGTAACATAGCCCATCTTTGTGAAGCAACTCGTAACATATCTTGCAAAGCTGCTCCCGTAGCTGATGTAATAAGAGCTACTCTCTGTGGATATTTTGGCATAGCTTTTTTATCTTCTTGTTTAAAATAACCTCTATCTTGTAAATCTCGTTTTAACTGCTCGTACGCTAAAGCCAAAGCACCATGTCCTGCCGGCTGTATAGAAAAAGCACGTATCTGATACTTTCCGCTGGGTTTATAGAGCGTAATAGCACCATTTATTATCACTTTAAGCCCCTCTTCAAGACGAAACTTTAAAGATGTTGCGTTGCCACGAAACATAATAGCACTTATAGAAGCATCAAAATCTTTAAGTGTAAAGTAGATATGTCCGCTGTTATGGTAGGTAATACGAGATAGCTCACCCTCAACGTTTACCTGAACAAAAGTCGTTTCAAGCAGATTTTTTATCTGCTCAGTCAATTCACCTACGCTAATTGGTGTTATCATAAAAAATATCCTAAATCTGTTTTGGTGTTAGTATAACATGTGTATCATTTTATGCAAAGAGTAAAATGCTAATTCAAGTGAAGTAAAAAAGAGTTACTCTCTAAAGTTT
>WFND01000083.1 GCA_015484575.1 Helicobacteraceae bacterium | reverse complement strand
AAAGTATTTAGTATCGTTGATGTAGGGAAAGAGATAAGCATACTTTAAGAGATAAAAGCACTCGGTTACTCTCTTCCGTCTTATGAAGCTCTAAAACTCAAGCAAATTATAGCCAATGATTTAAATTCTGTTGGCAATGATGAGCTTGAGAGTGTTGATGTTGAGATTGAGGATGTTTTAAAGCAGGGGTAGGTCCTGCTTAGAAGTCCATTGTTAAAGATGGTTTTGAGTCAAGTACTGATTTGCCAGAACAAAACACCGCAACACCTCTTGAATGAGCTTCTTTTATTTTAGCTTCTGCTTTTTCAACTATCTTTTGCCCTAAAGTCTTTGACGACTGATTGTTATTTTTTAATTTTGAATGCTTCATAGTCAAACCCTTTAATTTTTTTAGACACTGCTTGCCAAACTTTATGATTTATTGCAAAATTTTTTTGGCTTTTAGTAATTATACCTCGTTTCACTTTTTCTTGCAACATTGCTTCTGTTTCATCAATGGTTAAAATTACAAAATCCCTAAACTTTTCATATTTTAATTGAATGTTATTTGTCATTTTGTATATGTATATATCGTTAAATGCAACAATACTTTTTGCCTGATTTTGTGCTACTTCTAAAATATCCTCTACTGAAAAACTTTCTCCTAGAGGGTGTGAATGTATTATATGTGCATCTTTCAATAATTCAACTGAAACTTCAACCCTATCTTTGGCTTCTCCAATGATTTCGTATCGTTTTCCTGAACTATATATTATCGCCCCCTCCACAATATATGCAGTTTTATTGATTATTGTATTAAGGTCAGAGTTCTTAATGCCTAGATTATTCAAAATACTGCTTTTTTTATCTTCTTTTGGTTCACTAAAATCGTAATACCCAATTTTATTATAATTCAAATAATTACTCTTTAATATTTTCATCCCAAAATTATACCCAAACACATCAGCATAAGAAGTGATCGGATACTGCGGTCTCACCCTGTTAAAAAGCACTACGATGTCCTTAAAACGAGATACACTTCATCGAGGACACTATAAATAAAATAACTTATGAGCAAAAGTAACACATAGTTATACTAATCCCAACTAAGGAGTATTAATTTCTCTCTATCGCTGAAGCTTACTAGGATGTTGGAGTTACCCTTAATCAACTCGGGAATAAAACTTCTCCAGACAGACCTTAAAATCACTGCACCTCACACATCTTACATGTAAAGATTTCTCTTTATCTTCCGAATATGATGCTCCATTATTAAAAGAGATTGCCCATGCATCTGGAGCATTCCATGAGTAGGTACTTGAACTCCAGTATCCTTTCGCTTTATAATAAATAAAACCTTTTTGTATCATACGTCCCTCAGGGCGTGAGGTATCGACTATGGAGACAAGTTCTGCCTCACTTGGAAGCCACCAATCTTCAAAATTTTCTAAGTCTAACTCTTCACAATACGCTTTTGCTTCATCCCAAGTATAAAGCGTTCCTCTATTTTCAGGAATATCTTGCCACATGAAAGCGGTTGCATTATCTACATGTAAGGGAGAGCTAAAAAGTGTTACATGTAAGAGTAATATGATAATTCTAAATATCATTTAGATACAGCCGTAAAGATTAGCACGATATTTTTCCATTTTTCAGGTAATTTATTTTTCATAGCATAATTTTAGTATTTGATTATTACCAAAAGATTACTAAAAATGTATTAGAGTTGTTGCAAAATAATGCTACAAAGAGATAAGTTCTTAATTCCATTTTAGTTATAATAAGCCCATATTATAAGCTAGGAAATTAAGATGCAGATGTATGCCATAAACTACACAAAACCACAGGTAACTCTACTTCAAGAGAGTGGTATTGGTGTATCTGAGGTAGCGGCTCGTACATGTTATGACTCATTTTCAAACAGTGAAAACGGTGTTGTTCAATCTATAGAAAATATAATGCCTGATAAAGATATGCTTTGTGAGTTAAATGATATTGAAGATTCTAATCTTTTAAATGATTTAGCTTGGACATACTTTCATCACTCTATCTTGGAACATGCAAATCTTAGTTACCTTATACGTGGAACTTCTCGTGGAGTTTTACAAGAACATGCCCGTCACCGTATTCAAGCCATATCCGTAAGAAGTACACGTTACACTATGAGTTGTGTTATCAACGCCTTTGTTGCTTCACAATATACTAAAGATAGAGATTTTTTTATCCAAAAGATTTTAGACTTTGATATGTTTGTTACAAGCGATAAAACTTACAACACTATTGAAGCAGATGCCATCTATGAAAAGCTCAATCTACAGGCCTCTTTAGTTGAGGATTTTTACTCTATTGCAGTTGCAAAAAGCTCTTTAAAATACCTTGATGAGATAAAAGATGATGCACAAGCACTTTATGAGGCTCTTGAATCCGGCAAAAAGAAGAGAAATGTAGGTGATGCCTTTAAGCATATCGTAACAGATAATTTTAAAGTAGATATGGTTGTAACATTTAATCTAAGAAGTCTAAAAAATTATCTAAACTTACGTGACAGCGGAGCTGCTTACTTTCAGATAAGGTGGTTGGCACAAGAGATGATGCGTGTTACGCCCAGTAAATATTTAGACTTAATTATAAAAAAGCACTCACAGGAAGGATAATCATGGTTGTTGAACTAAACGATACAAACTACTCAAGAACAATACAAGATAATGATAGAGTAATTTTCATAGATTTTTACTCTCCTACATGTGGACCTTGTCAAGAGTTATTGCCAAAATTACCTGCTCTTGCGGAGCTGTTTAAAGATGAAGCACTTATCTGCAAGGTTGATGTCTCACGAAATCCAAAACTAGCACAAAAATATGAGATTAGAAGCGTTCCTTTTTGTGTTAGTATCGGAAAAGACAAGATAGTTAAAGATTATGAACTTGGTGCCGTATCTATGGATAGGCTTGTTTCTATGGTAAAAAAAGCTCAAGGAAAGGGCTTTTTTTCACGCCTGTTTGGATAAATCATGAAAAATATTTTTCTGATTTTGTTATTTCTAATAACATCGGTGTTAGCAGATTATAACGAAGACAAAACAAAAGAGGCTATAGTTAAAATATATACCGTTCACAAAGGCTACAACTATTTAGAGCCTTGGAACACTTCTATCTACCGCTCTAGCGGTTCAGGCTCTATCATAAATGGAAATCGTATTTTAACAAATGCTCATGTTGTAGCTAACTCAACTTTTATAGAAGTAAAACATTTTGGTGAGACAAAACGTTATATTGCAAAAGTTTTGGCAGTCTCACATCAAGCAGATTTAGCACTTCTTAGTGTCAAAGATGATGAATTTTTTAAAGATATAACACCGCTAAAGATAGACTCCCTGCCACAAATGAGACAGAAAATATCTATTTACGGCTTTCCTGCCGGAGGGACAGCTCTTAGTATAAGTGACGGAATAGTCTCAAGAATTGAACATTTTAGATACAAACACAGTGGAGAGATTTTCCTAGCTATTCAGGTTGATGCAGCTATAAATCCCGGAAACAGCGGAGGTCCTGCAATCTCAAATGGTAAGATAGTCGGCATAGTGATGCAAAATATCCCTAGAGCTCAAAATATCGGTTATTTAGTTCCCACCACTATGATAAATCATTTTTTAGAGGATATAAAAGATGGTAAAAATGATGGTTTTGCATCATTAGGCATAGTGACTCAAGATTTGGAAAACAGTGCTATACAAAAACTATATGGTATCTCAGGAAAAGAGACGGGACAGCTTGTTACATACATAACATACAATGAGAGAGGACATGGTCTTAAAGTCGGTGATATTATCACAGCTATTGATGGTCATAATATAGAAAATGATGGTACCGTTATGTTTAGAAAAGATGAATTTACCAGATTCAAATACTACATAGACAGACATCAAATGGGAGAAAACGTAAAACTTGACATAATAAGAGATACTAAAAAGATGAAGGTATCTATCAAACTAAATAATATCATTAATCAACTACTTTTAGTAAAAATTTTACAGTATGATACTATGCCTAGTTACTATATATATGGAGGTTACCTATTTTCTCCCTTGACAGACAACTTACTCTCTCAAAGCAGTGGTATCCCTATGAGATTAAAGCTGTTTGCCCGTCAATGGCCATCAAAACAGAGACAAGAAGTTGTGGCTCTTATAAAAGTTTTAGCAGATGAGAGCAACAGAGGAAATCATCACATGAGATTTTGGCCTGTTGATAAAGTTGATGGAGTTAAAATCAGCTCTTTCAAACAGTTTGTAAATCTAATACAAAGTTCTAAAAACAGATTTATCACCTTAGAAGATGATGACGGATATCAGATTGTCATAGATACAAATGCTTCCAAAACCAACGAAAAAGCTCTGCTTAAACGTTACAATATTCCTAGTGCCTACTCTGATGATTTAGTAAATAATTGATATAAGTTAATAAATTTTATTGTTATATAGATATAATAATGGTTATAGAGGAAGCTTATATGAAATATATGTTTTTATTTCTGTTTATTTTTTCAAATCTGTTATCAGCTTATACAATAGATGAGCTTTTGAATTTATATAAAAAAGATAATGATTTATCAAAAAAAACAAAAACTGAATCGTTAGGACATCTTACTGTCTATACAAGAGATGAGATAGAACGTATGCAGGCATATCGACTTAGTGATTTATTACAATCACTTCATCTTTTTAGATATGATGAGAATATGTTTGGAATGACTGATGTATTTCATGAAGATCCTGCGGCATACCTAAGTTCTATGGTTAAAATATATATCGATAATCATGAAATAACATCTGCATTTACAGGTAATGGACTTTTTACTTATGGAAATATTGATTTAGGCTTTGTAGATCATGTTGAAGTTTATGAAGGTACGGCTTCCACCTTTGTAAATACCGATCCATCTTTGGTAACTATAAAACTATACAGCAAAGATCCTGCACGTGAAGATGGAACTCATATACAAGCATACATAGGTTCACGAGGATACAATCATCAAAATATTTCATATTCTAGTTGTGATGAAGATCTAAAATATTATATTTATGCTAGTCGCACAGACGCAAATCGTAAAAAGTATTCTCATCAAAATCACGACATCTCAAGAAATTTTGAAGATTTACATGGACTTTTTACACTTGAATATAAAAATATCTCTGTTAATGCTGAAGTTTTAAAACATACTAAAGATGCTTTTTTATCATATAGTATGTTCGCCACACCACAAGATAGTCAAATGGAATACCTCATGAGCAGAATTAGCACAAAAATATCTTTTTTAGATGACAATTCACTTACTCTCTCCCTCTCTGCTCTTAGATTTGATGAAAATATAGATTTAAACATGGATGGAACACGTTGGACTTCAGATATTAAAGATTTTTCTCTCATAGATGACAATATATCAGGTACATCACTTGATGACACTTATGATACAAAACTTGAAAAAACTTTTTTTACAGATAATAATCATCTAATCATAGGTTCGCAGTTTCGTTTTAAAAATCTTCATGATGTAAAAACATACAACAGGGGCATAAAAGATGAAGACCCTGAATTTTTAGACAGTAAAATCTTATCCTTATATATACAAAATGATTACTCAATTAATGAGCAAAATATACTAAGTCTTTCCGGTAAAATTAATAACTATAACAATAACTCAAATAGATATTCTCATGAAACTTTTAATACCTATCAGGCTCGTGCGGGTTATATA
>WFND01000082.1 GCA_015484575.1 Helicobacteraceae bacterium | reverse complement strand
TACAAGGTGCAACAAAGTATCAAAAGGTAAAGAAGTTTTTTCATAATCTTTTAGAGAACTCTTCATATCCATATAAAAAATATGTTGATATTTTTATGATACTTCTAATCCTCTCTAGTGTTTTTATCCTTATTAGAGAGGTTAAACATCCCGTACATGATGTGCTGTATGAATTTAATACTTACGTCATCTCTTTAATATTTTTTATAGAGTATGTTTTGCGTCTATGGATTCACAGCAGTATCAGCGGTATGATAATTATGCGTTATCAAAAAGATGAACTTTTAAGCCGTCCTTTTAACTGTAAAAAAGCTCTTAGACTGGCTTTTTTACAGAAGTGGGAGTATATCACTTCTGTTAGTGCTATCGTTGACCTTTTAGCTATTGTTCCTACCTATCATGAATTGAGGATTTTACGTATATTTATCCTTTTTCGTGTTTTTAAAGTATTTAGATATACGAAAAGTATCCAGCAATTTAGCTCTATCATAAGCTCTAAAAAGTTTGAACTATATACGCTCTTGATGTTTGCAAGTATAGTTGTTTTTGTATCTGCTGTTTTGATATATATTATGGAGGCAAATAACCCAAACTCTCCTATAAACTCTCTGTTTGATGCTTTTTACTGGGCTTTGGTGACTATATCGACTGTCGGTTTCGGTGATGTTGTTCCTATAACGGATATGGGACGTGCTGTTGCTATGGTTATTATCGTATCAGGTGTTGCCGTTTTATCATTTTTTACATCTATTATCGTATCTGCATTCAATGAAAAACTAGGTGAACTTCGTGAAAATAAATCTGTTCAAGACCTGCATAAACTAAGTTCATTTTTTCTTATCTGTGGATATAGTGATACGGCAAAAATTGTAGCTTCTCGCCTAAAAAGAAGTGGCAAAAATATTGTTGTTTTAGATAAAAATGTCAAAAAAGTAGAAGAGGCAAAACAGCGTGGACTTATAGCCGTTCAAGGTGATCCTACGCAACTTTCTAGCTATAAAAAGTTTAATATCAATTTTGAAGATAAGATAAAAACGATACTCTGCCTTGAAGAGGATGACATCTTAAATGTATATATAGCACTGACTATACGCTCTATCAGTCGCAGGATAAATGTCATATCTATAGCTCAAGATGAACACAATATAGTTAAATTAAAACTATCAGGTGCAAATGAAGTTATTTTTGCTCAAAATATTGTTGGACTTTTAGCAAGAGAGTTTGGTGGTAAACCGGTCGCTTTTGAAGCATTTCATGCTATGCGTTCTGGAGAACAGCAGATGTTTTTAGAAGAGATGGTTATAGATGATGTTATTTTAAAAAATCATACAGACATCACATCACTGCAACATAAACGCTTTTTTCTTCTGATGTTGGGTTTTTATAGAAGCAGTGAAAAGAAATTTATATTTAACCCTGCATTAGATACAGAGCTTGAAGAGGGTGATATACTTGTACTTTTAGGTGAACAGAAATTTGTAAATGAGTTTAAAAAAGAGATTCACAAAGGAAAAAGATAATGCCTATTAAAAAACGTGAAATAGCTGTTTTTGGATATGGCTCTTATGCAAGAAGTATAGCAAGAAATGTAAAAAAAACAGGTGCAAAACTGACTCTGTTCGTAGTTGATGATGAGCTGTATCACCGTGCACAACATGATGGATATGAGACATACAAGGTCGATATGAATACCGAAGTGGATAAAATATCCAATCTGTGTGATATTGACAATCTATTGGTTTTTTGTGCTATGGATGATGATGCAAATAATATTTTTGCAACTATTTCACTGCGTGCAGTCTATCAGGAGTTGCCTATCATCGCTATCGGTTCAACCCATGAGACAGCTTTAAAGTTAAAAAATGCCGGAGCTAGTAAGGTTATAGAGAAGTTGCATACTGTTGCAAATATTATAACAGATATGATAGAAAAACCTGTAGTTACCGAGTTGATGCACAGCATACTCTATGATTATAGTGAGCTTAAAATTGCACAGATATATATATTAAAAGAGTCTATATATATTGGCAAATATTTAGATGAGTTAGATACACAGACTGAGCATAATGTTATTATTTTGGGCATAGTTGATAAAGAGTTAAGTATGGATCTTAGTTTTACCACAAAAGGTTCTCATCACCGTATTACAGATTCTGATATTTTAGTTGTTATTGGATATGATAAAGATATTACACTCTTTAAAGAGTATATTGGAGGCTTGAGAGATGAAGAAGATTGGGATTATTGGAGCAGGGAGATGGGGACATGCACTATACTTTGCTCTGAAACACAATAACAGTGTTTGTATAACCTCAAGAACAAAACGGGATATTGAGGGATTTACAACTCTTCAAGAGGCTCTTAAGTGTGAGTATCTCGTTATTGCTATTCCTGCTCAAGAGATTGCCTCTTGGCTTAAAGAACACTTTGTTTATTCAAATCAGAAAATCTTGGTTGCGGCAAAAGGCATAGAAGCGACTACGGGAAGATTTTTAAATGAGATATATAAGCCTTATGTACCGGATGAAAATATAGCCTTTATCTCCGGTCCATCTTTTGCCGTTGAAGTTATGCAGTCACTTCCTACCGCTTTGGTTATTAACTCTACAGATGAAAAAACTGCTTTAAAATTTGCCTCTTTTTTTCCTAAGTTTATCCGTGCTTATACCAGTGATGATGTCATGGGTGCTGAAATATCCGGTGCATATAAAAATGTTATCGCTATAGCATCTGGAATATGTGAAGGTCTTAAACTTGGAAACAATGCAGCCGCATCTTTAATATCGAGAGGTTTGGTAGAGATGGCACGATTTGGTAAGAGCTATGGAGCAAAAGAAGATAGCTTTATCGGTCTTAGCGGGGCAGGGGATCTGTTTTTAACCGCATCTTCAACCATGTCACGTAACTATCGTGTCGGCTTAGGTCTGGCTCAGGGTAAAACACAAGATGAGATTTTAAAAGATTTAAGAGAGGTTGCAGAGGGTATAGGTACGGCTTATGCTTTACATGTAATAGCCAAAGAGAACAACATATATCTTCCCATAGCTACTGAAGTTTACAATATATTAGAGGGTAAAGAACCAAAAGATAGTTTAAGAGATCTATTAACAAGATAGGAGAAATACTTATGCAGATACAAGTTAAAAAATTAATTATAGGTTTGGTTATAGCTTTGGGGTTTTATGCTGGGGCATTTTCATTTTTAACTCCTCCTCAAGCAGCTCTTGTCGGAATTATTGCTCTATTGGTTGTATATTGGAGCAATGAGGCACTGCCTATGGGTGTAGTCTCACTTTTACCTATAGTGCTGTTTCCTGCATTTTCTATCTTACATGTAAAAGAGACGACTGTAAATTATGCACATCCTATTATATATCTGTTTTTCGGTGGTTTTTTACTCGCTATTGCCGTAGAAAAGAGCAATCTCCACCACTGGATTGCAGATAAAATTTTAAGTATATTTCCATCAACCGTGCGTGGTATTATCTTCTCTTTAGCAATAACATCAGGAGTGTTAAGTTCTATTCTTTCAAACACAACAACAACACTTCTTCTTATAACTATAGCCCTTTTCCTATCACAAGAGCCACGTATAAAGATGCGTTTTGCTCTAGCTGTAGCTTATGGGGCTAGTGTAGGCGGGATTTTAACACCTATAGGAACACCGCCAAATCTTATTCTTTTAGGAATTATGGAAGATAAGGGCATGGAGATGATTCCTTTCTTTCAATGGATGTGGATGGTTGCACCTCTGGTTTTTGCCATGTTTATCGCTGTCGGTTTTGTTTTGAGTATAGGAGTAAAAGATATACCGATAAAACGTAAAAAACATACCCAACCTCTGACATTTATGCAGAAAAAGTTAATTTTTACTCTTTTAGGATTGATAGCCGTTTTACTTGTAAATGCTCCTATAAGACCATACTGGAGTGGTTTGGGTATGAGTGAGAGTCTTATACTGTTATCAGCTGGATTAATGCTCTTTTTTCCACCCTTTAACGCTCTTGATTGGGAAGAAGATGCAAAAAAGATGCCGTATAAGATTATGTTTTTATTTGGTGCAGGTTTTTCAATAGCAAAAGCATTCTCTCACACCTCTTTAGCTGATGTGTTGGCCGGTAATCTTTTGCATATAACCCATTTTACACCTATCTTGCTATTGCTGATAGTGGCTGTTATGATTACATTTTCTACTGAAGTTACTTCAAATACGGCACTAACTTCTATAATGTTACCCGTTATATACTCAGTTGCACATCAGAGCGGAATAAACACGACACTTTTTATGATGGTAGCAACAGTGTGTGCTAGTTACGCCTTTATGTTGCCTATCGCAACAGCTCCAAATGCCATAGCGATGTCTAGCGGTGTAATAGATATTAAGACTATGGCAAAGTATGGGATGGTGCTAAATGTTATCGGTATTATCTTGATTGTTCTTATTGCTACCGTATTTTGGCAAAATATTTTGGTGTAATATGGCATTTTACAGCGTATTAGATAAGCAGTGGCTCTGGAAAGAGATATACACAAAACTAGGTATCTCTCCTCCTGCTTATAAGTATTGGAAAGATACTCCATCACTAAAGTTAAATCGTTATCTGTTTTTGCAAAAAGAGACACTTCCTCAAAAATACAGCTATATTGAGAGTGATTTGACAGATATATCAGGCTATCTTCCAACCCAGTACGCTTCAATACAGTTAAATATGGACAGCCATATATTTAGTTATAAAAAGATGCGTCTTCACAACAGTTTTGAGTATAAGTTTGTAAATGACATAAAATTTGTAAATATGAGACGTTTTTTCTTGGAGTACAATATCCGTATTAAAAAAGATAGTATGATACGTTTAGGAAAACTTGATTCTCTACCGATTTTTCCAAATTCTACATTTTATAAGATAGATAATAACTATGGTGTTGTTGTTTATGATTAGGAGTATTTAATGGTTGTACATATTGTTATGTTTGAGTTTAAGCAAGAGAATAAAACATCAAATATAGAAAAGACAAAAGAGATGTTAGAGGCGTTAGTAGATAAAATAGAGTCTCTTAAAAAGATGGAGGTGGGTGTAAATTTTGTTCCAAGTGAGAGAGCTTTTGATATGTCTTTGTACTCCACATTTGATGATGAAGATGCTCTAAACAGATATAGAGTCCACCCAGAACATTTAAAAGTGCTAAATTTTATAAAAGAGGTTACTACAACCTCCAAGGTTGTAGATTATCTTGTATGAATTAGCTCATTAGAAGAGTTGCAAAGATAGCAGAATTTAAAC
>WFND01000081.1 GCA_015484575.1 Helicobacteraceae bacterium | reverse complement strand
GCCTACCCTTCGGGCTTTACACATCTGCCCATACTCTGCGTTAACACTCCTTGAAGTAGCTATGGCTACTCCTGCGTCATGTTGCCTTGATTATGAACAGATGTGTAAAGTTTATGATGTAGCATTATTTTACAACAAGTCTAATGTATTAAAATTAAGAAAGTTCCACATTTTTATCCTCTATTTTCATGATTTTATCACAATACTCTAGCATTCTATCATCATGAGTTACCATTATAATGGCTACGTCTTGTTCTAATGCTATTTTTTTAAGCATCTTCACAACATCTATTGAGCGATTCATATCAAGTGCTGCTGTCGGTTCATCTGCTAAGATGATTTCAGGATTATTCATAAGTGCCCTTGCTATTGCTACACGCTGATTTTGTCCACCGCTAAGTTGTGAGGGCATAGCCGTCTCTTTTTTGTCAATATCAAAATATTTCAACAACTCTCTAGCTTTTGCTTTTGAATCTTTCTCTTCAATCTTATTCTCTTGCGAGATTAAAGTGAGGTTATCTATAATATTTAAAAATGGAATTAGATAGTGTGCTTGAAATATAAAACCGATCTTCTCTCTTCGTATCTTTCTTGTCTCTTTTGTAAGCCATCTGTTGTCATAAACTTTCTCTTCTCCTAGCCATATTGTTCCGGAATTTGGTTCACTTACGCAACCTAGCATCATAAGAAGGGTTGTCTTACCTGCACCGCTTGGGGCTATCAAAGCTACGAGTTCGCCTCTGTTTATAGTAAAATTTGCGTTATGAATAACATCCACAAAGGCATCATCTTTACCAAAAGATTTATTAAGATTTTCTACTTTTATAGCCTGATTTTTATCCATTTTAGCCTCCAATAGCAGCGGTAGGATCTGCACTTATAACTTTTTTCACTCCAACAAAAGAGGCTATTATAGAAGCGATAATTACAATAATCAAGAGCGATATAGCATCAGGAGTTTGAAGTACGACATTTTTTGGAAATTTTGTATATATGATATGTGAAAAGATGTTTCCAAATATAAATGCAAGAACTCCCAATAGAAGAGTCTCTTGCACAATCATCTTTATTATAGTAGTATTTGCTAGACCGATAAGTTTCATGATAGATATCTCTTTCATCTTCTCTAATGTCATAGTATAGATTATTAGTGAGATGATAATAGTAGCTACCGCAATAAGAATAACAGTAAAAAGTCCTATCTGTTTGGAGGCTTTTTCTACTACATATTTTGTTAAAACATCACTCTGCTGTACTCTTGTATAGACGCTTTTATGAAGCCATTTTCTTAAATCTTCTGCTACAGTTTGCACATCATAAGCTTTATGAATTGTTGCTATGATAGCATTAACCAAGTGTGCATCACCGCTTTTTATACCTCTTGCTCTATCAGTTTGTATGCGTTTGTTAGTGTAGGTAAATTGCAAAACTTGTGCATCTTTGAGTGAGATATATACAAGAGGATCCCCTCCCGATGCAACTGTTGCATGAGTAATTCCTACAACTGTATATATATCTCTGCCGAGTGCAATTTTATCTTTAAGTTTATAATCTGTTTTATCACTTACAACTATCTCATAGTGTTCATTTTTTAAGATGCGACCGGCTATTAATCGTTTTCTGTTTATAGGAGTAATATCACCGTAAATATCATACCCTATAGCCATAACGGAGAGCTGCTTTTTATGAAAAGGAATCTGAATATTTTGAAAGGTTATAGCTTCACTTTTATCTATCGCTTGGTACCCTTTTAAAGTATGCTTTAAATCTTCATGAACTCTTGATGCTTCTGCAAATGGTCCTAAAGTGCCTTCTTGTACAACCCATAAATCTACATCTAAATCATCCAATATAACATTTGCATCGGCAATCATTCCTCTGTAAACACCAATCATAATGAGTACAATTCCAAGTAACATGCCAACACCCATAGCAGTAACGATAAATTTTCCTAAAGTATGTTTAATATCCTCTTTTGCAAGATAAATCATAAGTGGATTTTCATCCCATCACTAAGTGGCTTTTTGTGAGAATCAGGAGTGATAATTTTGGCATTTTTAGCAATATTTTTTACGGCTATCTCATCTTCATTTCTCTGTATAATATCAAGTTTTTTAAAATATGCTCTCTCGCCTTGCACTAACCATACTCCAAGCTTCCCACTCTTTTGTACAACTATATCTGCAGGAATTTTTACAACATTTTTTAATGTCTCGGTGATTATCCGTACTTGTGCCTGTTCGTTTATATAAAAAGGTTTTGGTATATTTATGAAAGAGAGATCAATTTCCCTCTCTAGCGTAACGCCATCACTTACGGCATTGATACGTGATACCACTCCTTTATAAGTTTTCTCAGGTTGTGAGCGAAGTTGTATTTGAGCTTTTTGTCCATCTCTTATTTTTGCACTAACTCTCTCATCTATTTTTGCAACTACCCAAAGGGTTTTAGCATCTACTATGCTTAAAATAGTTGTGGATGGAAGTATATTTTGTGCTATTTGTGCATTTTTGCTTATGACATAACCATCAACGGGTGCATAAATTTTTAACCTGTCTAACTTTATCTTAAGTGCATCTATATTTCTTAAAGCTACCAATACTGCTGCTTTTGCTGCGTCAATATGTGCCATAGAAGCACTAATGGAGGTTTCAATACTCTCTAAATCTGTTTTTGCTTTATCAAATTCCGACTGTGAGGCAAATTTCTGTTTTTCTAACTTAGTATATCTATCGTATGTGATTTGTATAAGTTTTTTCTTTACTTTTTGATTGAGAAGATCACTTTGTGCAGCTTTGACATCATACTTGGCTTTTTGTAAATTTGCTTGAGCTATTAAGAGCTGTTGAGGTAGGTCAACACCATCTATCTCTATAAGTAAATCACCTTTTTTTACCCACTGTCCTACATCTGTATGTATAGCAAGAATTTTTCCACCTGTCTGTGCCGTGATAGAATAAATATCTTTTGCTCCTACATTGCCTATGGCTCTAATATCTACCATAAGTGTTCCAAAACTTGGTGAGAGTATTTTATAGCTTATCTTTGGAATATATACTTTTTTGTAAAAAACACTTATGCTTACGGCTATAAGTATGGCTGTGATTGTATATTTTATATATGATTTCATTGTATCTTTCCTTGTAGGTATTCGAGTCTGTGAATTGCACTGCTTAACTGGTATTTTGCATTTAAAAGCCCGAGTTTTGCATCTAGCTGTAGTGCTGTGGCATCTAAAACTTCTATATATGTTGCAAGACCCTCTTTGTAACGTGCATCTATTAACTTTTTCGTTGCTTTAGATGAGTTAATCTGTGCTTTTTTCGTTTTTATGCTTTGGTTGTATTTTCTAATATCTTCAAGTAGATTTTCTATCTCTTCTTGGAGAATTAGTTTTTTTGATGCTTTTTGTGTATTGGCTATCTGTGTGGCTATCTGTGCATTTTGTGTCTGAGCATCTATTCTGCCTCCACTGTAAAGTGGAATATTTAAAGTAACACCCAAAAGATTAGAGTCATACTCATTTAGTGAATTTATATGATTATAAGAGGCAACGGCATCTATAGAACCATAATGAGAAGCTTTTGTAGATTTGTATAAAAGATTGTTTTTTTGTATATTTTGTGAATAAATTTTAAGTTGATAATTTTCATCTAAGATAGCTTGTTCTGTAGTGTTTTTAATATCTAAAGTATCCTTTAAAGTGTTGCTTTGCAAGGTAATATCATCGGGTATATTCTCACCCATATATAGAGAAAGAGAGTTTTTTGCTTTTTTAAACGAAGCGATTGAGTCTGCTAAATTCTCTTTTGCAAGATAGACGGAAGATAAAAACCTGCTAGAATCTGCAACTGTTTTAAGACCTTGCTTTACGTGAGCCAAAGACTGTTGATAGTAGGCTTGTTTTGATTGAATATCTTTTTGTCGTACGCTGATAGCCTCTTTTTGAACAACCATAAGTTCATATAAAGATTTCACTTTATATACAAGTAGTGCTTTTATATCTTTCAGTGAAAGCTTTGATATATCTTCATCTACTTTTGAGGCGGCCATATTGGATGTTGTTTTTGAAAAATCCCAAATCTTCTGTTTTAAAGATGCACCTGCACTCCAGCTATCATCATCTATCGTATGAAAAACTCCATTTGTAGGAAAGACAAAAGTCTGCAGAGCATTATAATTTGCGTTAAGATTTATCTGTGGCAGATAATCAGAAACAGCAGAGTCATAGATAAATTTTGACTGCTTATTTTTTAAGTTAAACGTTTTAATATCAGGATGATGTAATAGAGTTTTCTCTATACACTCATCAAGCCTTAAAGTGTCGGCGAAAAGTATAGTACCTAATAAAAGTGTAACTAAAGATATTTTTCTCATATCTTAATCCTTACATGTAAAGAAGTTTGAAATGGTAGCTTATGTCTGTTAGTATAACGTTAAGGGCATCTCTAAAAACCCTAGTAAGCCTTAGCGATAGAGAGAAATTCATAATCAAGGCAGTTATTGTAAGTAATAGCCGTAGAGCTATTGCGTCAATAACTAACGCAGAGTATGTGTTTCTCTCTATCGCCCTACGGGAGGGAAAAAGAAGCATAATCTTCGCCTTTTTTTCTGAGGCTTACTATGGTTTTTAGAGGTGCCTTTAATTAGTTGAGTCGGTTGAAACATCTTTAAATCTGTCTCTAATCACTAAAAACTGATCTAAATTTTCAAAAAATATATCTATCAATAGTGGGTCAAAATGTTTTCCTCGCTCCTGTTTAAAAAGGGAAAATATTCTCTCATCATCCCACGCCTTTTTATAAACCCTATCTGAACCTAAAGCATCAAACACATCCGCAAGAGCCGTTATGCGACCATAGATATGAATCTCCTTTTCAGCCAATCCTCTTGGATAGCCACTGCCATCATACTTTTCATGATGTTCATAAGCAACTATCGCTGCAGTTTTTAACAGTGGTCTTTGAGAATGTTTGAGCATTTCATATCCTAGTTGTGCATGTGTATCCATTATTGCTCTCTCTTCTTCATTAAAACGACCGGGTTTATTTAAAACTGCATCGGCAATAGCAACTTTTCCTATATCATGCATAGGTGAAGCCTGTTTTAACATCTCAGACTCATCTTCGCTTAAACCATATAAAAGTGCTAAAAGCTTAGAATACTCTGCAACTCTTTTTACATGATTTCCAGTCTCTTTGGAGCGACTCTCTCCAATAGCACCCATAGTAAAAACAACTTCTCTTTGTGTCTCTTCAATCTCTTTATTTAAGAAGTTATTCTCTTTTAATGCCTTGTCGATACCATGTAACATGATGTTAAAGGCTTTTGCTAGTTTTGCTATTTCATCACTGCCTTTGACGAAAACAGAACTAGAATAGTCTTTGGTTTTAGTGATATTGTGAACCAATTGTGATAAATCGAGAATAGGTTTTATCAGCTTATTTAGAAGAAAATAGGAGATAAGTATAATAAAGACGGCACCAATTAATAAAATAACGATAAATAAAAGTTCATATCTTTTTAAAGAGTCTATAAATGCTTTTTTATTTTTTTCAAGCACTACTAGTACCTTTTTGTCTGTATCTAGTGCCTGTTTTACTTTTATACTATTTGTAAAACTTTTTCTCTTGAGCAACGTTTTGTTATCAACTATAATATAATACAACTTGTCATTCTCATTGTCAAAAAAATGGCTTATATTGTTTAGAGAAAAATCAACAATAAGCTTAGCAACTTCTTTAGTGTTAAAATTCGACTTAATCAAGATAGTATATAAAGGAGTAAACTCTGTTTTTAATGGACTCATAAGTTTAATATCTTTATTGCTAGATGCAATTATCTTATCATCTGTATCTACGAGATAAAAATCTCCCTCAAGAGATAAATCCTTTTTTTTCTTCTCTAAAAGAGTTGCTATGCGACGATCAACATCTTGAGAGTAAATATCATTCATAACATCCATGTGGCTCATAAAAATCATATCTCTATGCAAGTTGTTGATGTATTGATCGATTTTACCAACACTTAAAGAGAGCTGTGTTTGCAACTCCTCTTTTGCATTAGAAAAGTATTCATCACGTAATGTATTTGCAAAATATAGCATTGTAATGATGTAAGGTACTAAACTAACTAACAGTATTAAAGATATAATCTTTAATCTAAAACTCATAAAGAACCTTTAAATCTGAATCTAAAAGTTTTATAGGAATATATCCAATAGCACCATCAACATTTTTGACAAAAAGTTTTATAGCTTTTACCGATGCTTGTACAACCGGCGGTTGAATACCTTGGAAATGCTTTTTTATCCAATACTTATTTAGTTTATCTCTATTTTTATGTAAAATATTTTTTTCAAAACTATCACGAATCTGCAAAGATGCCGCACTATTTAGCGGTATTAATTTTACACCATCCATAAAGTGTTTCTTCATCAAAAATATGGATTTTATCTGTTTGGCAGATAATTTTTCAATTTTAGAGTGAGCATTCATTATAACCGCATACTCTGAAGCAAAACCGCCGATAGTTAAAAAAATAGTTAATACTAATATCTTTAATAACATCAAAAAAGCACCGAAAAAGAGATTATGGCTTTATCTAAATAGGAGTCTGAATTAAACTGATACTCCCCCTTAAATGATACTGCATACATTGGTCTGTAGCTGTATCCGATTATGCCGATATGGTTTTCGCTCATAACATCTTTCTGTCTGTCTTTGAAATATTCATAACGGCTTACAAGAGCATTTTTGGGATTTATACTATACATTCCCTGCAAATAACCTCCTACTTGATATTCGTTTACATGTAAGATATTATTTTGTATGTTTGTATATGCCCACTCTGTTTGTAATAAAAGAGGATAATTATCATATTTTGCGTTTGCTTCTGCTAAGGAGATCTCTTTTTTTTCATATGTTTCATAATATCCAACAGAACTGCCCATATCTATCTCATCGGAAACTTCATAGTCTAAAGATATACCGATAAACAGATCATTTTGAATGTTAATGTAATCTTTATCTATATCATCGGTAAATTGAGCAAAGAGGTGATACTCTATCTGCTCATCTTCATCTAAATAACCATAAGTATCCATACCGGTAGTAAATTTTGGAAACATATCTTCGGAGTATAGAGGATTTGAACTGGTATCTCTTAAAACATTAATAGGCTCTAAATTCCAATACCCAATCGGAGTGATAAATTTTCCTAATCTAAAATTGAACATATCAGAATAGGAGTAGTTTAGATACATACGCTCTTTGTGTAGTGTAGTATTTGTTTGAGAAGTTTCATTTTTATAATCTTTTACATAAAACGGTGCGGCTTCAAACTCGGCAAGATAGGAGAAGTTTGATGGAAGACTTCCGTATGCCAAAACGGCAACATCATCAAGTCTTAATCTATCGATACTCTCACCATTTGCATAATCTAGTGAAAAATAAGCACCCATATTTAATGCACTATTTACCTTGTAACCGTGTCCTAATTCATATTTATCGGCAAACAGATAAGTAGTAAAAAATAGTATAAAGATAAAAAAGTATCTCATAAAACTGCCTATTTTGAATATTGGAAATAGTATAACTAACTTAAATTGATTTATTTCTTAATTGTAATTTTGCAACTGTTCCTTTTGCGGTTCCTTTGCTGTCAAGTTCGATTTTACCATTAATAAGATGAGCCATTTTTTGACTTAGAGAGAGTCCTATACCGGTACCTTTATGTTTTTTCTGCATAATATTTTCTACCTGCGTGAACTCTTCAAAAATTGATTCAAGATTCTCTTTTGCAATTCCTATGCCTGTATCTTGAATCTCAATCGTTACATAGCTGTGGTTGTTGTAGAGTTGTATGTCTATTTTTCCTTTTTGTGTGAACTTAATAGCATTGGATAAAAGGTTCATGATAATCTGTTGTAGAATTTTTACATCTGTTTCAATAGTAGGGGATGAGTACGTTGAGGTGTCGAGATTTATTAGAAGATTTTTCTCTTTGGCTAAGGGGTCTAGTATCTCAAAGACCTGAGTAACTACTTCTTTAATATCACAAGGCGTAAAATGTACCTCCATCTTTCCGGCTTCTATTTTTGCAATATCTAGTATATCGTTTATCATCACAAGAAGATATTGTGCGGAGGATTCTATTGTTGCAACTGTTTGTATAGATGTATCATCAAGATTTTCATAAGTGAGAAGATATTGCGTAGCACCTATTATTGAGTTGAGCGGTGTTCTAAGCTCATGACTCATATTTGAGATAAAAGAACTTTTTGATTTGGAAGCTGATTCGATATTTTCGATTAGGCGGATACGATCAAGCTGTAGAGAAATCATAGATGCAATTGCATTGTAAAATTCAATCTCTTGCCGGTCATGCAGATTTTTATCTTCAATAAGCAATGAGCCATAATAGAGTTTAGATCTGTTTTTAAAATCTGTTACATAAAGATTAAATCCCTTTTGTAAGTTTTGTGTCTGAAATATTACTTTTGATTGCGTTATTTTTTGAAGTTCACTGATAGAATATTTTATACATGTATCTTCATCAGAGGTGTTAACAATCTTATTTAATGTCTGAATAAGTTGAATAAGTCTTGTTAAGCGTAATTTATTCTCTTTCTCAAGCTGCTTTAAAGAGGCGTGTGTCGTCTGCAACATCTGGTTAAATGCTTGTGTTAATTTATTTAACTCTTTACTCGAATAGTGTTCAATTATTACAGAGTAATCTTGTGTCTGTACTATATAATTTGTGGTTTTTGTAAATTGCTCAAGAGGCGTTATAATGGTTTTTGAGAGTTTAATTGACATAAACACAATAAGTGCCAATATAATGATAGTGAAAAAAGTAAGTAATGTAATAAACTGATTAATAAACGCAAGAGCTCTATTCTTATCGATATTGTAAACGACAGCATATCCTTGAAGCGGACTACTAAGTCGGTGTCTTATAATGAGACTGTTTTGTTGCAAATCAATCTTTTTTTGAGAGGTTGATTTTTTAATGTATGAAGTAACACCATTTTTTGTAAGGAGAAACTTTTTAAGATTTTTAAGATTGTATTTTAGTATTAAGACTCCAAGAGTTCTGCTCTTGTCAAAAGAGCTATAGATTGTTTTGTAAAAGTAGATCGATCTATTTTGTATGAAAAAGCCATCATCTTGTGTAAGTAAATTGGTGTATAAAAATTGTTTTTGATACAATTTAATACTAGAAGATGCGATAATTGTATCTTTTTTAATGCTAAAGAGATCTATATCCTCTTGTAAACCTCTGACTTGTTTGAATAGAATTTGTGATATTCGTTTGTCAACATCATCGGTAATAAGATCATTCATTATCTCTAAAGAGGCGAGTGTAGAGATTTGATTATGTATGCTTTGGAGGTGTTCATTAATAAGTTTTACGCTGATAAGTGATTTGATTTCATGCTCTTTAATAGTCTGATCGATAAGATCGGTTCTAGCAAAGAAGATAGTATAGCTAAGCAGAAGCAGTAAAGGGATGAACCCAACGACAAGCAGTGCAAGAAGCAACTTGTGTTTAAGAGAGTCAAACAGATGCAAGAACATATCTATAGCTTTTTGCTTGAGATATGGCATCTGTAAAAAGCAGTGCCGACAAGAGAAGTAAAACAGATATTTTAAACATTGGAAAATAGTACAGTTTTACTTCTAAAATAGTTCTTAGTCATCTCCACCATCAGGTCCATTATGACAATCGTAGCAAGTTACCTGCTCTCTAGCACTATATTTTTTTGTACCGAAGCTTCTAGCACTAAATGTTTTAGACAGTGGGCTTCCTCTATAATCTTTTCCATGACAGGCAGTACATTGTTTAGGGTTTGACTCTGCAACACCTCTGTGCTTATATATCCAATCCAGACCAACCGTATGCATACCGTGTGGTCCACCGCTTTTTGTTTCAGGTGTTGTAGTATGACACGCCGTACACTCTGCTATAGTTCCTTCATGCCCTTGAGTAGAGATGCTTTGCATATTATCTTGAGCATGTGAGCTTGGATAGATAGCGTGTGTTGAGCCGTGACAGGCAGAACATTGCATATTTCCGTGACCGGTAGAAAATCTATAAAGACTTACACCGGATTTTGGACTGTTTGATGATGTTGCAAACCTTTTATCTACAGCTTCTCTTAATGTTCCTGTTGTAGAGTTTGTTACGGCTGTATTATATCTCTTTCCATCTTGATGACATGCTTGACAATTTGGCTCATCCAACCAGCCTACACGACCATGTTTACCGACAGCATTCATATCACCATGACAACTTTGACATTGAATATTGCTCTGTTTTCCCATAGCCCCTCTAAGACATTTTGTAGTAGCTCCCGGGTGACATCTGTAACATGCACTTCTGTTTGCTGAAGAGCCTAATGTTTTTCCGTTTGTCGGATCGATTGCATTGGCATGTAATTTGTGCAGTGATTCCGTAAGTGATTTAATACCGGCTATTCCGGTACCCGGCAGTGCATTACTAGCATGACATGTGGCACAAAGAACAGGATTTCCATTTGTAGCACTTGCATAAAGACCGGCACTGTCGTAATTGTTATATCCTGCAGCTTTTAGAGCTGTTTGATTATCAGATACTGCAGTCGGAAACTTCTGATCATGCAGTTTTAAGATATTGTATTTAAAATCTTTTTCGGCGTTGGAGTCATTTTCCCATCCTGTTGCCGGTTTCGTTGCATTATAGCCACTATTTGAACCATGACATGCCTTACAATCCATCTCATCACTTATCGGTAAAACAACTTTTGTTGTTGCCAATACCGTACCGCTTGTATCTTTAGCTGTAACTTTTACCATTGGGTAGTAATTTTTACTTCCGTCATCATTATATGGAGTAAGAGGAAGTCCTGTAGCTTCCCACCAGTTGTATGTAGCATTGTATTTGAGCTGTTTTAAACTTAAACTTGGAGTCATATTACCGCTTAAGCCGGTATCATTGGCGAGATTGGTATTAAACAGACTCTTAGCATAATCCCAAAAATTTGTTTTTTGATTATTGTTGTTATCTAACATGCTTGTTGTGTTATATTTTCCATTTAAACTTGCAATACTCTCGTAGGTGATACTGACACCACTTTTTATATGCTTGTTTGATGTTCCTGCTTTTTTAATTAGTTGAGCATTTAAGTTATTATACGGTGGAAGTATTGAAAAAACAGAGAAGTCTTTTCCATCCATACAGTGCATTCCTAGATCATTCCATGCCAATAGCGTATAATCTGATTTGCTTTGTGCTACACTAGAATTGCTTCCACCTTCACTCTGAGTTTGTGCTGTGCTAGAGCTGCTTCCACCTTCATTTTCGGTTTGTGTTGAACTAGAGTCGCTTTCGCTTCCGTCGCTTTTACCTCCACCGCTTCCGCCGCTCCCGCCACTGCCACATCCGATTATGGCTGCACTAATAGTGAGCAGAAGTGATAATTTAAATATTTGAGCTTTCATAATGACACCCTTTTATAGTTTGGATTGTCGTATTGTAAAAGATGAATATGAAGATATTATGAAGATAGATGTATTTTGTATCCAACACCTCGAATTGTTGTAATAAACTCTTTTTTCCCCAGCTTTTTTCTGATATTTTTGATATGAACTTCAATAAGATTGGAATGTTTTAATGTATAGTTATCTCTATTTAAAAATTCGCTAAGCTGGTACTTTGTTAAAACTCTATTTTTATTTTTCATAAGCAGTTCAAGAAGATCAAATTCTGTTGTTGTAAATTCTACTATCTCATCATTGACAGATACCTCTCTTTTTTTTGTATTTAGCAGAATATTACCTATCTGTATCTCTGTTTTTTTCTCATCGGCATCTCGTCTTAACAGTGCACGTATTCTTGCAAGAAGTTCCACATGTGAGTAAGGTTTACACAGATAATCATCAGCTCCGCCATCAAGACCCATTACTCTGGCATCAATCTCACTATTTGCCGTAAGCATAATGACGGGTGTTATAATCTCAAGATCACGAATCTCATGCAAAAGTTCAAGTCCATCACCATCACCAAGATTCCAATCAAGTATGATTAAGTCAAATGTTGTCTGATCAAGTATATCTTGTGCTTTTTTGAAGCCATAGGCAATATCGGCTACATAGCCCTCTTTAGAGAGTACCTGTTTAAGTTGTTTTGCAGTCTCTTTCTCATCTTCAACAATTAAAATTTTCATCTGTTTTTTCCTTAATTAAAAATCGATACCAAAACCTATTAAAAATTGATAATCATCTTTCTTTGGTAAGCTTCCATCCTCTTTTGCCGTAGGCGTCTGTATGTAATTCCAGATAAAAGTCACGTCCAGATCGAGCCATGAGGTGAGATCATTTTCAAGTTTTGTTAGCATGTGGTGCTTATAGTTTCCAGAGTTGCTATCTGTAAATGTAAATTGATAATTTAAGATTAAGTCCACATCTTTAAATACGGCATAATATTCACCTAGTACATATTTAATATTGTTGGTTATATCTACATCCACTCTTGTATCTATCTGAAATGCCAAAGATTTGCTGTTTTTATCTTCTCCAACTTCTACTGTATCATATTTTGTCTGAATAAGTGCAGGTCCACCGGATATATCCCACTCTATATACTGATTACGAGATATGTTATAACCTGCCGCCACTTTTGTGGTTATCTGCTGATTTATATTTTGAAAAGGGTCGCTGTAGCGTTCTAGTGCAAGTGCCGTAATATATATTTTTCTATTGATAAATAGATCAAATATCTCGTTTAGACGCTGATTGTTAGCTGTATTTTTACCATCTTTTGTTGCTATATTTCCCAGATATGTAAATATAAGACGTGTAGTTGATGTACGTCTTTGAACTTTTGCCTGAGAATTAAAATCTAACTGTTGAGTATTACCTATAAGTTGATTGACATTTATAGTGACTTTACCGGACCAGTACTGCAGTTCGCTTTCACCACCATACGCTATAGATATAATCTGCTCTCTTGGAAACTCCAAGGTTGAATTTCCTTGGATTATCTTAATACTTTTTCTATTTAAGCGTACTATTCCCGTGACCTGAATTTTTGTTGTTGTGAGGTCAAAAAAACCCTTTTGCTGAGCTTCTACAC
Organism: Helicobacteraceae bacterium; assembly: GCA_015484575.1. Taxonomy (GTDB): domain Bacteria; phylum Campylobacterota; class Campylobacteria; order Campylobacterales; family Sulfurimonadaceae; genus S010-53. Next base: position 8,904 of record WFND01000081.1, on the reverse strand, counting down.
TCTGAATACTGACAGTCATAACACGGTGAGTTCTTAACTGATATATATCTTTAAACTCAAAGGTGAGAAGGTTTAGTTTTTCACTGTCAAACTCCAGCTCATTACCCTGATAAGCTTTGAATTTTCCTTTAAGCCACTCTCCTGTTTTTAGCTCAAGCCAGTCAAATTTTGTAGGTGTAGGTGCTAGTTGCTCCCACACTTTCTGCTCTTTTTTAGATGTTTTAAAACCGTTTATTATACTCTCTGTAACAAGCTTGTCCTCTGTTTTTTTATCTTTTTCAACAGCAATTTTAAGAATCTCCTGTTCACTCAATCCAGAGGTATCTTTGATAGTGATAACTTTTTCATCTTCATCAGAGATGCTTGTGTTGTTATCTTGAGCAAAAATAGTAATAGAGAGTAAGAAGATAAAAGATAAAAATATTTTCATAGTGCGGTATTATACCGCGTTATTAGTTGTGTTTAATGTTATGACGCTCTTGCCATAAAGTTTTTAATCGGTTTTTATCTACATCTCTCTTTACATGTAAGCTTCTTGTTTTATTTACCGTATATATATCTCCAGACAATACAAGGTCTCCATCTTCTATTTTAGCGTATTCAAAATTTGCTGTTTTTTTATTAAAAAGTAAGATTGAACCATTTTTACTCTCAACCCAGTGTAATCTCATATCTCCTTGCAGTCGTCCCTTAAAAGTAGAACCGTCACTCTGGGTAAATGTTCTCTCTTTTGTCAGTGTGGCAGTTGCAAAGAGTGTGGCAGTTAAAAAAATCGTTAAAAAAACTTTCATATAAAATCCTTAATTTCTTATATTTAGTGTCATTATCTCGCTTCTAGCAGATATGTCATCTATCTCTATTGCTGTAGTGCTATAGCTGTTTTTATTACCATAGTAGAAGAGATTTTTCTCATGACCGTGTTCGTATGCGGAGTTGTCCAATCTAGCGTGAGTAGCCTCTATAAGCTCTACTCCTTTGTTGTTTTTGTCGGCATTTACATGGTTTAAAAATCTGTTTGAACTGATAACATTATCATTAATCTTCCATAATGCCATACCGCCTTTAAATATTCCGTCTATCGCTTTAAGACCTCTGTCGTAACCGCTGTTATTTCTATTTTCCAGTAAAAAATATTCGTTATCATTTATAGGTATTTTTATTATATTGTAACTGCTTGAACTGTTTTCATACAGGCTTACATGTAAAGAGCTATCAGGAGTGACTGTTTTAGGCTCTACCCATCCATTTTGAATTTTACTCCAAGCAGACATATGTACAGGTGATGAGCCTTCATTACTTGCAAAAGGTGCTTCTGTTCCCCACATACCGGCACTCATTAGACCAAAGTAGCCTATACCGGCAGAGTCCGGCTCATCTGATGGTGTAGTATCATACAGATCAGGAAGTCCAAATGCAGCATGTCCCAGCTCATGAGCTATAATTCCTATCGTTGCATCTCTTGTGTTGTTTTTGTGTCGCTCTCCGAAAACTGCATAGTTACCGCCTCCAGAACATGCCATAAGTGCTACTCCGTCAAGATAGGCTGTATTTGGTGCAGACAGGCAGTATTGATGAGCAAACACACCCGGAAGCGTACTTGGACCGTAAGCCTCCTCATTTCCTGCAACTATGAAGACGATAAGTAGCTCTTTTGATGATATTTTTCCATTTTTATCCGTATCATAGATAGAAAAATCAATCTCTGAATCTACTTGAGAGAGAGCCTGTATAAAGTCAGGATGTAAAAGTGTAAAATTATTACCGGGGTTTGGGTGGTTTTTATCTAGTTTTACACTCATCAAACCGTCATTGACAATGCCGTTACTCTCTTTGGCACGAAGAAATTTAAAATTATTTTGTGAATTTTGAAGATAGTAGCTGTTTAACTCTCCCTCTTGTTCACCAAATATCTTATCTGCCCAGACACTCGGATCTTTGTGTGTAAACTCTATATCGTTATAGTTTAACTCTACAACAAGCAGAGGACGACTTTTCTGTACAATAGGAGGTGCAGGAGTCGGGCTTTTGGATTGTTGCGACTCTCCACATCCTAAAAATAGTAAAAAAGTTATTAAAAGTATTGCAAAATTTTTCATAAAGCTATTATAACTAAAGCAAGTGTATGAAAAGTGTAGCTATAATACAAAAATTATTTACATGTAAAGAAGAAGATTATGCTCACATTTAGCGATTTATTACTTAAACTACAGATGTTTTGGAAAGAGCAAGGGTGCAATATCGTACAGCCTTATGATATTCCCGCAGGTGCCGGAACTTTTCATCCAGCCACATTTTTGCGTTCACTCGACTCACAGCCTTGGTCTGTTGCCTATGTTGCTCCATCACGCCGTCCTACAGATGGCAGATATGGAGAGAACCCAAACCGTTTGGGAAGTTACTATCAGTTTCAAGCCCTTATAAAGCCATCTCCTGAAAATATTCAAGAGCTGTATCTAAAAAGTCTTGAGTATTTGGGACTAAATCTCAAAGAGCATGATATCCGATTTGTAGAGGATAACTGGGAGTCTCCGACTCTTGGTGCATGGGGACTTGGATGGGAAGTGTGGCTCAATGGTATGGAAGTGACACAGTTTACATATTTTCAACAAGTAGGAGGCATAGCCTGTGAGCCTGTAGCAGTTGAGATTACTTACGGAACAGAGCGTCTTGCTATGTATCTTCAGGGTGTGGACAGTGTTTTTGATATTCTCTGGAATGAAAATGAATATGGTAAAACATACTATAGAGATATTCACAAAGAGAGTGAGATAGAGTTTAGTAAATATAACTTTGAAGTGGCAGATACAACAATGCTTTTTGCAGAGTTTGAAGCAAAATCTTTAGAGTGCAAAAGAGCGTTAGATGCGGCTCTGCCGCTTCCTGCGTATGATCTGTGTATGATAGCTTCAAATACATTTAATGTCTTAGATGCAAGAAAGGCTATAAGTCAGACGGAACGCCAAAATTATATCTTAAAAATACGTGAGCTTTCTCGTGGCTGTGCAGAGCTGTATAAAGCACAGGAGTCAGAGCGTTTGGAGCGTGTAAAAGCTTAGATGGCTACTTTAATAGGTCAGATTGATAAAATTCTTTTTGAAGATGACGGCTTTTTTATAGCTGTTTTAAAGACAAAAGAGAAGATCAGCGGAACCTATTATGAGAGTGATGTCAAACATCTAAAAGGTGCTGCCATAACCCTTGAAGGGGAGTATGTAGAGCATCCAAAATATGGTAAAAATTTCAAATTTGAATCCTTACATGTAAACCAAAACGAACTCTTTTTTTTCTTAAATCGTGTTATAAAAGGTTTTAGCAAAAAGCTTAGTGCCGAGATGATAGAGAAGTACACAGAGGCGGGTTTGGTGCATATCTTGGATAACGATATAGACAAACTGCTTGAAAACAAGGGGATAAAAGCCAAACGTTTAAAAAGTATTCAAGAGAGTTGGAAGCAGTTTCGTTCTCTTCGCTCTTTGGGTGAATTTCTTATCCCTTTTGGTGTTACCCCCACACTTCTCTCAACAATTGCAAATGCTTTCAAAGAGATAAAAGAGCCTAAAAAAAAGATAGAAGAAAATCCCTATATATTGACATCTATTAACGGCATAGGTTTTAAAAGAGCCGATGAGATAGCTCTTAAGATGGGTGTAGATTTACACTCACAAAAACGTATATCTGCCGCGATGGATTCGATTTTAAATCAGATATGCGATCAAGAGGGCAACAGTGCCGTGATGAAAGAGAATCTATTTGGCAAAATGGATGAGGTTTTAGAGTTTTACGGTGAAGATGAGCTTTATGAAAAAGTTTTACTGCAGAGATTAAACGAACACAGTATAAAAGAGTTTCCTTCACATCTTTTAGCACCTGAGAGACTCTATGAGGCTGAAGCGTTTTTATATGAAAATTTTAAAAAAAGAGCAAAAAATACTCAAGGGCTTATCACAAAAGATATAGATGCTTTTTTAAAAAAGTCTGAATTTAATCTGGCAAAAGGGCAACGCAAAGCATTGGAAGTTATAAACACCGGAGTCACTCTGCTCTCTTTGGTAGGATACGCAGGAACCGGAAAGAGTACAACATCAAAAGCGATATTAAACCTCTTAAACAGACGTTATCATGAGAGAGAGATTATCACTTGTGCTTTGAGCGGAATAGCATCTCAACGCATAGGAGAGAGAAGCGGATATAACAGTGGTACTATACAGAGCCTTTTGGTTAAGTATGAAGAGCGTGACAAGATGCCTTATAAGGTTGTTTTAATAGATGAGGCATCTATGATAAACTCAACACTTTTTGCAAGACTCATAGCAAAGATAGAGACTCAAGCAGTAGTTGTAATAGTTGGAGATGATGCCCAGCTCCCACCCATCGGTGCGGGTAATGTTTTGTGTGATATACTCTCTTTAAATCTGGGAGAAATCGTAAAATTGACAAAGATTTTTCGTCAAAATGAGAATCAAGCCATAGCTGTTATCGCAAATGAGATAAGAGAGGGCAGAGTACCAAAGTATAAACAGAGTTATGAAGATTTTAAATTTATTGATGTCAGTATAGATAACTACTATGCCCTTAAAAATTCACTATCTCAAAAAGAGCTAAGTGAGTTAAGAGAGCATAATTCACAAGCCATACTCTCTAAGATAGCATCGCAAACTTTGCAGATAATTCCACAAGCTAGAGAACTTCTAAAAGAGAAAAATATCAGAGAATACCTAAGCTTTTTTCAGGTTATTACACCTATGAGAGGCGGTAGTTTGGGAGTTGACAATCTAAATAAGATTTTACAAGAGTATTTTAATCCATCCAACAACACTTTTTTTGAGCGAAACGGTGTCGGTTTTAGACTCTGGGATAAGGTAGTGCATATAAAAAATGATAATATGCCATCATATACGATGGAAGGCTTTAAGGCTGATGAAGAGGCTAGTGAGCGTAGAATCTTTAACGGTATGATAGGACTTGTTTTCAAGATAGATTCTGATGAACAGCAGATGTATCTGTTTTATCCAAACGAGGAGCTTGTAGTACGCTATGAAAAAGAGCAGGTAAAAACTCATCTAATGCTGTCATACGCTCTGACTATCCATAAAGTTCAGGGTATGGAGTATGAGAGCATAGTTATACCTATGAGCTTCTCGCACTATATTATGCACAATACAAAACTCTTATATACTGCAGTAACTAGAGCAAAAAAGATGTGCTGTATTGTCGGTGAGGCAGCTGCATTTGAGAGTGCTTGTAAAAAGCTTGATGCCACTACTAGAGTAACGGTTATGCAGGAGTTGCAAAAATGAGATTTATGTTTTTTTATATTTTGGTAATCTTTACCCTCTTAGCAGATGATACCTATCCTCAAATCTATTCGGCAATAGGAGATAAAGTATATGAGTGTAGTGATGGCTTTAGACCTTTAAGCCGTAGTGATAATTTTTTACAAATGAGGCTAAAACTAGAGAACTTTATCGCTCAAAGCGATAAAATAGAAGCTATGGGATTTTCTCTAAGTGTTGATAACTCCTCTGCCAAACGCATAGAGTATATAAAAAAGTTACGCCATTTAGACGGTATATGTGATGAGCTTTTGGCTGAAGTTTTAACTCATCTGCAAAAATTATTTAAAGAGGGAAGTTACACATACCTTGCATCTTTACATGTAAATAAAATCTCTGCTATCAGAGAGTCGAAAATAGTCAAAATATCTCAAGAAGTTATAAAAAAAGATGATAACTCTTCTAATAGCAGAGATAGCTTTACCCAGATACACAGAAAATTTATCGAGTTTAAACGAGAGCTTTTGCAAGATAGAGAAGATGAAAATGCGACAGAGTGTTTAAATGATATTACAGCCGTATATTACTATCTAAGAGAGCTGTCTCTAAAAGGGAAAGAGTGCAATAATTGTGATTATTTATATGCTCATATGAAAATGTATTATAATAGTGCAAGGCTTACATGTAAAGATAATCCAAAATATATGCAAGAAGCCAAAAATTATATAAAATAATGATATAATCATCAAAAAAGGAGAGTCTATGGCTAATAAAAATGAAGAAAAGGCAGACAATATTGATCAGATTCGTGAGCTTATATTTGGTTCTCAATCACGTGAGTTTAAGACAGAAATAAATCAGATTCAAGAGATGTTAGAGAAGACAACTCAGCAGATGCAAGAGCAGATACATACATTGCGTGAGAATTTACAGCAAGAGTTTCGCTCTTCTAGCGAGATATTAGATCAGAAGATAAAAAATGTCAGTATAGCTTCACAAGAGAGTAACAGCGATATAAAAGAGCAGATGTTAAAAGAGGAGAAGCGTGTAAACAGAACTATAGAATCTTCCCAAGAGGAGATAGAGAAACAGTTAAGCATAATACGCCAAGAACAGCAAAAAAATAAAAACACTCTACAAGATGAGATAAAACGCACTCAAAATTTAATACAAGATATGATAAACAGCGAAGTATCAAACCTAGAAGATAAAAAGATGTCAAAAGATGATATGTCAGAACTGCTTTTAGAGTTTGCTATGCGAGTAAAAGGTATCGATCCACTACAAGAACAAGAACAAGAGGCAAAATAGATATACAATTCAATGAATGATTATGAATCATTAAAGAAGCTTCTGCTTCAAGATGAAATCGAAGCAATTGTTAAGCTAGATGAGAGATTGCATGAGCTGTTAAAGCAGACGCAAGATCATGATCTTATCATTCAGAGGTTAACTCCTATTATTGGAGATCTGCTAAAAGAGACCATATCAAATTCATCAGATGAGATAGCAAAAGTTATGGCACCGATTATGGGTGATGCTATAAAAGAGCAGGTTAAGACACAAAAACAGACTATTGTTGATGCACTCTATCCCGTTATGGGAAATATGATAGCAAAGTTTGTCTCTAGTGCTTTAAAAGATACGCTAGATGAGATAAATGCCAAAGTACAGAACAATCTCTCTTTTTCAGCTTTAAAAAGAAAGATAACAGCACGTATAAAAGGTGTTGATGAGAGTGAACTTCTCTTAAGAGAGTCAAGCCTCGGTATCATAGAGACTCTCTTTTTAATACATACGGATTCAGGACTTCTTATCTGGCAGGGCAGTAGAGATAAAGAAGATGTTATAGAGGCTGAGATGGTAAGCTCTATGCTTAGTGCAATTCGCAGTTTTGTAAATGATTGGATAGCACAAAGCAGTGATGTGTTTGAACTTAATACTATAGATTACGGTGATTCAAAGATTTTACTTGAAGTCTCCGGCTCTTGTTATCTTGCAGTTGTTATACGAGGTGAAGCTAGAGCTAAAATGCAAGAGAAGATTACTACGATTTTTTCTGAGCTAATGCAAGAGCATAGTGACTCTTTAAACGATTTTGACGGAGACACATCACGTCTTGATTTAGAGTCTATATCTGAAAATTTACAAAAACTTTTTGATATAAAAGAGAGCATCCCTGCACAAACAGATAAAAAAGAGAACTCAAATTGGTTTATATATGCTTTTTTAGGTATCATGTTCGGACTGTTTACGTATCTGTTTTATAGTTCTTATGTTAAAGAGAAAAAAGAGACATTGATAATAGATAAATTTTATCACACACCAGAGCTTAATCTATATAGAATAGATGCCGATATAGTGAATGATAAGATAATCTTAAGCGGGGTAGTTCCAAATAGACGTCTTAAAAATTTAGCTGAGAGTTTAGTGAATGATGAATCACTAGGCTTGGATGTTGAAAACAAGATAGTGTTGAGTGTTTTAGTGCCTTCGGTAGAGACGATACTCTCTCACTCTAAGTTGTTAGATAAGATATATAATAGACAAAAAGATGTAAATATATCATCACAGCTAAAAGATTTTACACTTATTTTAAGTGGAAAAGTGCCAAATATCTCTAAAAAAGATGAGATTATAGATAGTTACTCTGAGATAGATGGCGTAAAAAATGTTATAAGTGCTATAGAGTTCAGCTTATCTCCAATAACAGAAAAGATAAGCTTTAAGACGGGAGAGTGGAAGTTGAATCAGTCGCAAAAAGATACTCTAAAGAAAATCATCAAAAAATATGACTTGCTAGAACTATCTAATAAAAAGAGTGCTTTAAGATTAAATATATCGGCTTACACTGACGGTATAGGAGATATTGAGTCCAATAAAAAGTACGCTGAAAAACGTGTCAAAAGTGTAAAGGATTATCTCATAAAAAGCATGATAAAAGAAGAGTTTATAGTGACAAATTCATATCCTTATCCACCAAAAGATTATAAAGTTTCACAAGATTTAGGTGAGGCTAGGGTAGCTGAATTTACATGGATGTATAAGTAGATGATTAGTAAAAAGATAGTCTTAATCGGGGATTTTTCAACAGGAAAAACAAGTCTTATAAGACGTTTTGTAGATAATGAATTTAGTGATAAATATCTCACTACGATAGGTGTGAAAATATCACGTAAGAATGTTTTGCTTGAAGATAAAGAGGTGCAAAATATCATCTGGGATATAGAGGGTGCAACAGAGTCTAAACCTATAAACAAAAGCTATCTTTTAGGTTCACATGGAGCTATTGTGGTTGCTGATATAAGCAGAAAACCTACTATTGATAATCTGCAAAAGCATATAGATTCAATCTGTAAAGTTTCTACTAAAATACCTATTTTTATAGCCCTGAACAAGTCTGATTTACTTGATGAAAATGAAGCCAAAGAGGTGCTTAAAAATCTTAATACGACTCTTAAATCATCTTATCACATTACTCTAACATCGGCTAAAACTTCAGATGGTGTTGAAGAGATATTTAAAAATTTATCAATATTGATGGTGAAGTGATGCATCTTCAAGAGGTTTTTCGTGCTATTTACGCAAATCATATGTATGAATATCTGGTAATTGATAGAGATTTTAAAGT
>WFND01000080.1 GCA_015484575.1 Helicobacteraceae bacterium | reverse complement strand
CTTTAACCCATGATGTTCTCATAAATGTCTCCTTAATTTTCGCAAATATAATCAACTTGCCTATAAAAATAGCACTCTATTAAAAATTAGTTTCTATTTTTAAAAAAAATATTTGTGTAATGTTACACTAACAAGATAAAAAAAAGCTTGTTAGTGTATAATTTCGTAACAGTTTTTTTGAGTAGGAGTACATTTGACTGATTTAACACTGATTCTTCTTGCTGCTGGTGATTCGAATCGTTTTAAACTTCCCCTAAAGAAACAGTGGCTTCGTATTAATGAAGACCCTCTATGGCTATATGTTACAAATAGACTCAAAAAGAGCGGTTTTTTTACAAATATAATCATCACTGCACATAAACAAGAGATAGAGTTTATGAAAATGCTCTGTGATGAGAAAATTGTTTCAGGTGGTAGCACTAGACAAGAGTCACTTACCAATGCACTAAAAGAAGTCACCTCAAAATATGTTATGGTTAGCGATATTGCACGTGCCTGTGTAGATATTGATCTAATAAAAGAGCTTATAGAGTATAAAGAGTCGGCTGATGTTATAGTTCCTGCACTTGATGTCACAGATACTGTTGTCTATAATAACAAAACGATAGACAGAGAAGATGTAAAACTTATACAGACGCCTCAGCTCTCAAATACATTAAAACTGAAAAATGCACTTAAAAGCAGAGAGCATTTTACTGATGAGAGCAGTGCCATAGTCGCTTCTGGCGGTTCACGCTGTCTTATTAAAGGCAGAGATGGAGCTCATAAGATAACTTATGCTCATGATTTACTGGCTTTATCATGTTTAAAGCCTCCCTCATCTGTCACATTAATAGGAAACGGTTTTGATGTTCATGAGTTTGAAGATGACAAAGCTATGTATCTTTGCGGTGTTGAGATAGACTCTAAGTTTGGCTTTAAAGCACACAGTGACGGAGATGTAGCAATTCATGCACTAATTGATGCTCTTTTAGGTGCTGCAGGATTGGGAGATATCGGTATGTTATTTCCTGATGATGATGAGGCTTACAGAGGGATTGATTCTAAAAAACTCTTACATGTAAGCATAAAAAAACTACAAGACTTTGGTTTTAAAATTTCAAATGTTGATATTACTATAGTGGCACAGACACCTAGATTATCTTCATATAAAGAGATTATGCGTCAAACTTTGGCAGATATAATAAATATCTCCAAAGGACGCGTAAATATTAAAGCTACTACAACCGAAAAACTTGGATTTATCGGAAGAAAAGAGGGAGTAGGTGTTTATGCTACTGCCTCACTATATTACTTTGACTGGACAAAACAATAGATGAAAATACTAATTTTAGAAAACGAAATATATCTGGCACAGAGCATTTCAGCAAAACTTACAGAACTAGGTCACCAATGTGACAACTTTAGCTCAATAAAAGAGGCTTTTAGGGGAAATGCCTACGATGTTGTTTTATTATCAACAAACATCAACGGTCAAGACTTTTATCCGATTATAGAAGCATACAAAGATGCTGTTGTTATACTTATGGTCTCATATATAAGCAATGACACCGTCTCAAAACCACTGAGTGCAGGTGCAAAAGATTACATACAAAAACCGTTTATGATTGAAGATTTAATTCGTAAAATTGAGCATTTTCAAAATTACGAACGCCTAAAACATCTTAGCAGTACATACGAAAACTATATACAACACACTTTCCAATCAGTAGGCATAGATGAAGAGCATCTCTCATCAACTTTACCTGTTTTTCTCTCATGTAGCAATCAAAAACAGTGCGATGCTTTTGCTTTTAAGTATGCAGACAAACAGAATAAACCTCTGCATTTTATCTCATTAACTTCAAGTAAAGCTTTTCATGAGATAACAACACTTCCTGAAAATACTATAATTTATCTAAGCGATTTTCAAGCACTTAAAAAAAGTGATTATGTAACTTTCTTCAATCTTATTAGTAGTAGAAAAGCCATCATATCCAGCACAGAGAAGATAGTTGATATAGAGTATCCCATCATAGAGATGAAGAGCCATAATCAGCTCTTTGAACATGGCGATATTTTGCCCATTGAAGATTATGTAAAGTATATAGTTTTAAACTATCAGCATAAATTTCCAGATACCGAATTATCTAAAAAACTAGGAATTTCTCGAAAAAGTCTCTGGGAAAAGCGAAAAAAATATGGCATCGTTAAGAAAAAATAGAACTCTGTATATTGATGAGGAGGCTGTATCAGCCTTGGCTTTACTTAAAGCAGGTTTATTATATCCTGTAACAAAACTGATGAATGAATCTCAGATGAAAGAGGTTAGTCAAAGTAAGCTTGTAGATGGAATAAGCTTTCCTTTTCCATTTATATTTGCACCCGGTGGAAGTGTAAATGAGAAGATACTCACATCTGCACAACATGGTGAATATATAGACCTTATCTGTGAAAACAGAAAAGTTGGCGAAATATGCGTGGAGACTATCTTTAAAATAGATCTGAAAAAACGTCTCTTAAATATGTACGGCACAGTCAATACACAACATCCCGGTGTCATAAACACATATCAAAGATTAGGCAACTACGCTATATGCGGTGAGTTTGATATAGATACAGATATTTTAAAAAATCAACAAAAACAGATAGAAGATGCAAAAAAAGCTGTAAATTCTAAAAAAACAACTGCCATAATGATGGCGTTAAACCCTCTTCATCGTGCTCATGAACGTCTAATAAGACAGACTCTTGAAGAGACTGATTTACTTATTATTTTTCTGTTAAAACCTTATAACAATGCTGATTTAAGTTATGAGCTTCGAGAGGAAGTTCTCTCATATTTTATAGAAAATTTTCTTCCTAAAAATCGTGTTTTAATTATACCTTTGGACAATAGTTACATTTTCGGTGGCTATAATGAGATTATACTAGATGCAATAGTTGCAAAAAATTACGGTTGCGATGTACTAAAAATAGGTCATAATCATGCCGGAGCAAATATATACTACAACAGAAATTTAGACGATACCTTAATTGAGCAGATGCAAGGCATTGATATAGCAATAGACATGACAAGCCAATACGTATATTGTAATGAGTGTACAACACTTGTCAGCACTCAAACATGCCCTCATGGCACACATCACCATACATCTTACGCTTCAGAATCCATACTGCAACTTTTAAAATTAGGTATAATACCTCCTGCCGTACTTATGCGAAAAGAGTTATCAAGTATCGTACTATCTAAAATGTTCCCTGATAGATTTAAAAATATTGAGAAAATATATAATGACTTAATACCACATACCGGTCTTTTAGAGAGCCACAATGAACGTGACCTGTATATAGAACTTATAAAACTTCATCAAACAACATCACTTACATAAAGGCTTAACATGAATTGGTTTTTTATTACGGTTGGATATAGCGGTCTTTTCCCTAAAGCACCCGGAACTGCAGGTTCTTTCGTTTCACTTATTTTTGGTATTGTTATTTTAATCTTCTTAGGAGATGAAACACTGTTTTACGCAACATTACTAGCTATGATAGCCGGTGTAAAGATGATTGATAGATACGAGGCTGTTAGTCACTCCCACGATGACAAGCGTATAGTGATAGATGAATTGGTAGGAATGTGGTTAGCTTTGGCTATCGCTCCGGGTACAAAGATAGAACTAGATACACTCTTACATGTAAGCAATGGAGTTTTAATACAGGTTATTCTTAGTTTTATACTTTTTAGAGCCTATGATATACTAAAACCCTCATATATAGGTAGAATTGATAGAGACGTAAAAGGTGGATTTGGTGTTATGGGTGATGATGTATTAGCAGGAGTCGCTGCAGGTATATCTACTGCACTACTCTGGCAGAGTTGGCTGTATATTTCCAATATGTTACAATAATTACAAATTATTATAAAATCTAAAATATTTCAAGCTCTGCTATTTTAGTTTGTGTTACAATATTTGACATTAAGACAACAGAGGTAAACATGAAACAGACTTTATTAAAAAATATCGATTCTATCCCTGCCCTTCCTGAAACAGTTCAAGAGGTAGAACGTGTATATCATGATGAAAACAGCACTTTTGAAGATATGCGAAATGTTATAGAGAAAGACCCACTCCTGACAGCTGATATTCTTCGTGCCGCTAATGCTCCTATGTATGGATTAAAGAGACAGATTACAAATGTACAACAGGCTATCTCTCTTTTGGGAAAAGATCTGGTTCGTAACTTCGCATTAAATAATGCCGTAAATTCAAATTTTAGTATCAATCTATCCCCTTATGCTATGACAAAAGAGCAGTTCTCACTGGCATGTCAGCGTCAATTAGCCCTTACATTTAATTGGTTGGTTCGCTCTAATCCATCACAGATGAAACATCTAGCACCCGCTGCTTTTTTGGTTGATTTAGGACGTGTTATTATTAGTAAAACACTTATAGACGAAGGTAAGCAAAACCTTATTCAAGAAGCTATAGACAGTGGAAAAGATATATCTCAAGCCGAAAAAGAGGCTTGTGGACTGCAGACTACTGATGTTACTGCAACTCTGTTTAACCACTGGAATTTTGAAGCGGATATGATACATATCTTAAGATATAGTGATGACCCGGATGGAACGTACGAGCAAGAGAGAGAGATGGCTGCCATATTAAAAGCTGTAAGAGAGACTGTTCTTCCAAACGGTGAAATTACAGATAAATCTATAGAAACTGCAAAAGAGACTATAGAGGAGTTTGATCTGGATTTGGCTGGGTATGAGAGAGCTTTAGACAGAGTTTTAGATAGATAAAATCAAGGTGGATTAAGAGCCAAATCCACCTAATAGATCATCGCTGACATCTTCAATATGTGTCTGTACATGGTTTGATAAGAAATAGGCTAAGTCTTGCATATCTTTATCTGTCAGTTTTTCTACAAATTGTGACATCATCTGCTGAGACACTGTAATAGCTTTACCATTTTTAAAATTTTTCATCTTATCTATTAGATATTTGGAGTCTTTATTTGCCAACTTTGGATATGTACTGCTTCCTTCGGCCGATGGACCATGACAACTAGAACATGCTTTTGAGAAAAAGAGCATCTCACCTCTGTTATATGAAGCTTCATCTGCCAATACTTGAGAAAATAGAAAAACTAGTAATACAATATAATTCATATTTTACCTCTCCTTGGTTATAATTATACCTAATAGCCTTTAAATAAAGTAGCAATATTTTGAATAATTTTGAGTTTGAGTATCCATATTTTTTTATACTTTTAGTGTTAATTTTATGTATATATAGATGTCCTGTCGTATTTAAAAAGATAATTTTTCCACATATACATCTATTTACCAAGACAACTAACTGGATAAATACACAGAGAGTTATCTACTCTATCATACTTACACTTATGGTATCAGCGTTAGCATCTCCCATAACATATGCCCAAAAAAGTTCTGATAACAGAAAAGGGCGTGATCTTGTTTTTGCACTAGATACAAGTGGTTCAATGGCTGAGAGCGGATTTGACAAAGAGGATAAAAAAAAGAGAAAATTTGATATATTAAAAGCAGTTCTTAGTGAGTTTATATCCAATAGATTTGATGATAATGTAGGGGTGAGTATATTTGGCTCATACGCCTATCCTGCCATCGCTCTAACTTATGATATGAATAGTGTAAAATACCTGCTTAATTTTTTTGATGTCGGTATAGCAGGAGAGAGTACTGCTATAGGAGAGGCTATTGAGAGTTCTTTAAGGGTACTAAAAAAATCAAAAGCCAAAAAGAAAGTTATTATTCTTGTAACAGACGGCTATCAAAATAGTGGAACTATCTCAATAAGAGAAGCCGTAAATAGAGCAAAAGAGATGAAAGTAAAAATTTACACAATAGGAATAGGTAGAGATTTTGATAAAAAACTTTTAAAACGCATCTCAAAAGAGACAGATGCAAAGATGTTCTCTGCTAAAGACAAAGAGGCACTTCAAGAGGTATATGATGCTTTAAATGAGCTAGAGCCAAGCAAGATTAAATCTCAACACATTATAGATAAAAATCTTCTCTACTACTATCCTCTCTTATCTGCTTTGCTCTTACTTATGTATATCTTATATAGACAACGAAAAGAGCTGTTATGAGTATATTGTACCCTTGGATATTTTTTCTATATATTCCTCTTTATCTATTTTTTAAAAGTGATATTATCTCAAAAGAGAAGTACCAAAAAAGACAGAAAATTCTTCTGTATCTTACCCTTGTTTTAATGATTTTTGCACTAAGCAGACCTGTAATACCTAACGCACTAAGTGAGCAAAAAATTGAAGCAAAAGATTATATTATTGCTATTGATGCCTCTTTTTCCATGCAAGGAGATGACCTATTGCCTACAAGATATGATGTTGCCAAGAAAAATATAGAATCAATATTGAAAAAATCTCCAAAAGATAGATTTAGCCTATTTGCTTTTACATCAAATACCATGCTTATATCACCACCTACAACAGACACAGATATTAGTATGATGGCATTAGATGCACTAGAACCGAAATATATCCTTACAAAAGGGACATCACTTCTCGAACTTTTTAAAACGGTAGCAAAAACACCTTATGCTAAAAAAAATCTTATCATATTTAGTGATGGCGGTGAGGATTACGATCTGCAGGCTCTAGTTGGTATCTGTAAAAATTCTGCTATTACACCGTACATAGTAGCAACAGCTTCAAAACAAGGCACAGCTTTAAAAAAAGATGATAAACCACTTATTGACTCAGATAAAAATCTTGTAATTTCTCGAATAAATCCTATATTAGAGCCTCTTGCACAAGATTGTGGAGGCTCATATATTCAGCTTGACGCTTCTAAAGATATATCAGATGCCATTATCTCAAAAATTAAAAATGAAGATGCCAAGATAGAGACATCTCTTAAAGTATTAAACTATAAAGAGTTATACCCTTACTTGCTTGTATCTGCTCTTATACTATTTTTACTAGCAGTAACCAAACTACATCAGATCTATTTTATATTTTTACTGTTTTTTATGCCAAACATATCACACGGCTCAATGCTTTTTGATTTTTATCATCTAAAAAATGCCGATAGAGCTTATAAATCCGGTAACTTTGAAAAAAGTGCAAAAGAGTTTTACAAACTGACACCTTCAGTTCAGAGCTATTATAACAGCGGAGTCTCTTACTACAAAGCAAAAGAGTATAAAAAAGCTATACAGATTTTTATGCAGATAAAATCACCAGACGCAAAACTTAAACAGCTTGTTTTTTATAATATAGCAAACTGTGCAGTAGCTCTTAAAAAATATGATAAAGCAAAAATATACTACCAAAAAGCGTTAGCTTTAGGTTTTGACTTGGATACTTTTGAAAACCTAACTCTACTGTACGCCTTAAAAACAAAAAATGAGAAAGTTTTTACACGTACTTCACATAATAAAAGAGCAAAAAAACCAGACGAGAAAGCCAAAGAGAAAGAGAGCTCTAAAAAAGAGAAAAACGGTAAAAAATCCACCTCAAAATCAAAAAGTAATCAACAAGCTTCACAAAAAAGTTCCGGAAGTGGAAAAAATTCTGCTAAAAAAACTATCCAAAAAGCAAAACAGTCATCAAAACAGATGAAAAAACCAAAATACAAGATAGGCTATAGTGCCTATGACCTTATAAATAAAGGATATACAGATGAAAAACATCCATGGTAAAATTCTCTTATTATCTATACTTTTTACCCTAAATATATATGCCAACAGCTCATCTTTAGCTACCTATACACTAACATCAAACAAAAGTGAAGCCGTTGTTAATGAGGCTGTTGAGATAAGATTTGTAGCTAAACAGATAGAACATAGTGACCATATGTTTTTCTCACTAAAACCTAAAAAAAGCCCGGATTACACCATAAAACTACTACAAAAAATCATTGATGACAAAGAGTACCATAACACAAAAACAACATTTGTTTATGTGCTATTTGCATCAAAACAGAAAAATATAGATGTAAATTTTGACTTTACTATAAAAACAGCAAGTGACAAGGCTATAAAACAGAGTTATGTGGATGACCATGATGACAGTATAGCTATCAGCACATACGATACCAATGTACCGATAGAACCTTTACATGTAAAGATAAAAAAACTAAAGCATAAGGTAGATTTAGTAGGAGACTTCAGCCTCACATCAGAGATAGATAAAGAGAGTATAAACCAATATGAAGCCTTAAATATACACTACAACCTTAAAGGTAAAGGCTATCAAAACAGCTCTTTTAATTTATCAAAAAATATACCTTCAGATGTCAGTATATTTTCAAAGATACAAGATAAAACCTTTTTACTAACCAAAGATGGATATGTAATAGATAGAGAGTTTATATACGCTTTAACATCAGATAGAGACTTTAATATACCCAATCTGTCAATCAAAGCTTACTCACCCAAAAAAGATAGCTACTACACACTAAATACACAAGCTAAAAAGATAAAAGTCTCTAAAATAGCCAGAACAAATCTTATAGATAGCGAGTCATCACCTTATACGAAGCCGTTTATAGATACTCAAAGCATAAAGCAGTTTTTTATATATATCTTCATATTTATCAGCGGATTTATTACCGCTAAAATGGCTAAAATAGAGTTAAAAGGAGAGAAGAAGGTAGATGCCTTAGAGAATATAAAAAAAGCATCTTCAGCCAAAGAGCTTTTAAATATACTCTTAATAAATTACGATACTACAGATATTCAAAAACAGATAATAGAGCTTGAAAAACTACAATATACAAAAAACCATACTCAAAATCTAAAGAAAATTAAACAATCTGTATTAGACTTGTTGCGAAATTCTTATGTAAAAAACTCAGTATAGACCTTATCGAGATACTTCTTAGCCTTTTGTGCTTTTTGTATCTTTTTATCAAAAGAGCTAGTTGTTGATGGATACTTTTGTGAGTACTCTTTATATAGTTCACACTTCATATCTATATGTTTTTTAAATTGATCTACAACAGCAGACATATCATCAGGTGTCGCTATCCACTGCATAAAATTTTTAAACATTCTCTCTCTTGAGTCAAGAGCAAATGACTCATCTAGTTGTGAAGCCATACCTTTTAAGTCCCATCTTGAGATATATATCCCACTCTTTGCAGGAGGCATAATCTCTGCATATATGGCTCTTAAATAATCTGGATAATCTTCATACTCACTATCTTCTACACAACTATCATCAACACAGGCATCTTGCATAGCCCGTTGTTGCATAACTTCAAATTCACTTCTTAATTCATTTAAATCTTTCATATCCATAACTACACCTTTATATATTTTTCAAAAATTATTTTGGCTAAATCTTCATCAATATTAGTACCGTTTAGCTCAAGATAAGTTCCTATAAGCTTATCTTGTACGCGAATAACAAAATCACATCTGCCATAAACTTGCACAAACTCATCAGCCTCATCTAAAATCTCTACGGCACTCTCTTGATATTCATCTGCTATATACGCACCGTTTACATGTGAATTTTTCATATTTGAGAGTGTAAAATAAAAGTCATCCTGACGTATATTCATCGGTATCATCATAGCATTCTCATTATGAAGTTTTATGATTTTATTTAGCATCACAAAGAGTCTGTTTTGACTTGCATATTCTGCTATCAAACCGTAAAGTTTTGTCTCTTTTTTTATCTTGTCATCTAAGTTTATACTATCTAACTCTTTACCCATTTATCCCCCATAACGCTCTAGCTTCTTCCTCTTCTATATTGCAACGATTACAGATTTTCTCTCCATTTTTAGAGGCAAAAAACATTCCGCATTCATCGCATCTTTTCATATTAAAACGTACCAAAGTCTCTACTTTTGGTACAAAAAAGTTAGATAATGCAAAAGTTTTTCTCAAGGTCAAAGAGTCCGGCTCACACACATCATGACAGCTGTGGCACTGAACACATGCTAAAGGATTAAAGTTTATAACGCTACCTCTAAAATCCGAACTCAAAGCACCGGTTGGACAGATACGATAACACATCTGACAATTTGTACATGTACTCTCATCTAAATTTTTTTGTGATATAAAAGAGATCTCTTCTATATCAATATTATGAAACTCTTGCGGTACTTTTGCACGTTTCATTGCCATCAACAGAAGGCTTCTTCTTTGTGGTATCTCTTTATCTTTTATCTTACTTATATCTTTTGAAGTTACCTTGTGAATTTTTACACTCTCATCAGACTCCTCAACCTTATTTTGCAACTCCTGTTTAATATTTACAACTGTTTTAACACCCTCTTTTGAAAAGAGTTCTCTTCTGTTTAGCTCTGAAGTATTATCTTCTACTTTAATATCAAGCTTTTCAAGTTTTAACTCTCTGTCTTGCCCCATAGCTTCTAATAAAAAGTTAACCTCCTCAGAGCGTTGTTTTATTATCTTCAGATTTACATCTGCAATAGAGCAAGTTTCACAAGGAGCTATATCTTGCACAATATCTTTAGAAGATATTAAAACCAGAGACAGCAACTCTTCAACACTCATTCCTGCTATACAAGGGAGTTTGCTCTCTTTACATGTAAGTACGCTCTTATCAGACTCTAAAAAGTCAAACAGATACTGTATTGAGTTAAAATCATCTAAACTATAAGCATCGCTAGGACATGAAGCACCACACCCTCCACAACCTACACACTCGCTAGGTGTAAAGGATATGGTAGAGTTTTCTATCTTTATGGTTTCAACAGGACACGCTTCAACACATTTGTTACATATAGCAAACTTATTTGATGTGTGAACACATCTTCCTACATCAAGAGTTAACAAGCTCATATATCGTATCTGTATCCGCTATCTTTAAGCTCAGAGAGATACTCAAAATCACTTAAAATAAACTCCAGAGTAAAATCAGCAGCATCATAATAAAATGCCGTCCCCGCTTCACTCTTTACATTTAATAAAAACATCGGAGCCCACTCTATTAGATGCTCTTTTAAAAATTTATACTGGATTTCTGCCAACTCTTCAACAACATTCATACTGCCGTCTTCAAGTGCTTTTAGCTGTGCATCACACAACTTATACATAAATTCCAACTCAACACCTATGTGATCAACACTCATAACACGTGCTTTATCCAACTCTACTCTAAAATCAAAATCACTAAAGAGACGGTGAACTTCATTGTCTCCACCCGTCTCCATCATCTGATCTTCTCTTGTGTAAAACGACTCATATGGAATTAGGTGCAGTAAAAAAAGGTTAGTAAAATCAACATTTAGATATTTTGCTATAAGATCTTCTCTGCTGTATTGCTCTCTTTTTTGCCAAGTTTTATATGCAGGAAAAAATGAGAGCATATTCTCATCTTCTTCTATTGATTTTAATAACCCATCTTCCATCTCACTCATCATAATTCTTGATATTAATGCGTAGATATTTATACGTGCAATCTGTTGCTGTTTTAAATCATTATTCATTGAAATTTGTACCTTATAGTAGATAATATATTTTCGAAGTATAATAACTGTCTCTTATACACATCT
>WFND01000079.1 GCA_015484575.1 Helicobacteraceae bacterium | reverse complement strand
GTGCTATTATGATAACTCTTCGAAATCTAACCGTTGTGCTTGTTGCAACTTTAACCTTTATCTCACCAGCAAGTCTTATGGCTGACTTTTATGTTATACCTGTAATTAAGAAGATGAAAAATATAGTTACAGTTTCCAAGTCTGGTGGAGAGTTTACTGATATTAAACAAGCTATTAACTCCATTACAGATGCAAATGAAACTAATCCGTATCTTGTTATAGTTGGTCCGGGTGTTTATAATATAACAGAAACCATACATCTTAAAGCGTATGTCACACTTAGTGGGAGCGGAAGAGATTCAACTATACTAAAAGGTTTTGATCTTATGAAAATGATTTATGGTGAAAATAATGCAACACTATCTCATATGCACATTGAAAATGTTGGTGGAGAAAATAGTTCTGAGCTATTTTGTATTTATAACTCAAATACTTCACCTACTCTTGAAGATTTAACAGTGATTTCAAAACACTCAGGACATCCTTTTGCAATTGTCAATACAAACTCTTCGTCACCTATTATTAAAAATGTAACCGCTATTGGATTAAATACTGGAACTGGTATCTTTAATGATGCTACTTCTTTTCCATTTATTACCAACTCCATTTTAAATGGTGATGGTAATGATATTGTTAGAGGAAAAGTCTTTTTTTCAAGCATAGTGAATACTAATGCTTCTGGTACGGAATGTCACTATTGTATTGATGGATTGGGTAATGAATTAAACGCTAGTTGTGTCCCATAGCTATAGATAATATAGCATGGTGATTTTTATATTTTTTATTAAGCTCAAGAGATGAAAACGTTGCTTAAAAGCTTAATAGTAACAAGTTTAAGTGCTTTAGATACTAAAACTATCATCTCTTTAAAAGATATGAGTTTTCTTTATAATCCTATGTTGAAATTATATGTACTTCTCCAATAAGTTTGCCAGAGAAAAAGATGTTGTGATTAGAGAGAAACTGAATCTATCATTCATTAGTAACATTGAATTAGAAAAAATATAAAAATTGTTTTTGCTCACTCATTTTTAAAATACACTAAGTTGGGAATTGGAACGACTATTGCTTTTGAAGTAACAATTACATAGATTTAGGATAGATAATGCAGAGTGGATATTATTCAGCAGCGGGGGGAATGGTTACGCAATTTAACCGTCTTGATACCATTGCAAATAATCTTGCAAATGTAAATACGACAGGATTTAAAAAAGATAAAAATATCATAGGTGACTTTTTAAGATTGTACAAAAATGCTCGTGATGAGTTACCTTTGCAAAACAGTACAAAAGAGAGTGCTAAATTTTACAATCGTTCAATGGACAGAGTCCCTCAAATTACCGATAGATATACAGATTTTTCTTTGGGAAATGTAGAAAAAACAGATAATCCTCTTGATTTTTCTCTATCTCAAGATTCACTATTTTTTGCCGTTAAAACACCAAATGGAATACGCCTTACAAGGGATGGTTCTTTTACTCTTAATGACCAAGGTATTTTAGTAACAAAGCAGGGGTATGAAGTTCTGCCTAGCGACTATTTTGAATCAAAAAACAACATTCATTTTAATGCAGAAGATGCAGTTATACAAGCTGATAAAAACGGACAGCTCTATAATAGCGTAGCAGGTTCTGCACAGCTTATCCAAAATAGTATGCTTATGGTGGTAAATCCCCAAAACCCGCAAAAACTTGTAAAAGAGGGAAATAATCTTTTTATACCACAATCTTTAGACTCTTTACATGTAAAGCAAGAGAGTGGCTCCGTAATGCAAGGTTTTATTGAAAAAAGCAATGTCAATCCAATAAATGAGATGGTCGCCATGATAGAGGCAAATCGTCTTGTAGGAATGTATCAAAAAGCTATGGATTCACAGATGAATGACTTAAATCGTGATGCAATTGAAAAAGTTGCCAGAAATAACTAAAGGATAAAATTATGATGCAATCACTATATACCAGCTCTACGGGTATGCTAGGTATGCAGACACAGATAGATACTACTGCCAATAATATCGCCAATGTTAATACTATAGGATTTAAAAAATCACGTGCAGAGTTTGCTGATTTAATGTATAGAGTTCAAGAGTATGCCGGAACTTCTACAAGTGATACTACAAAATCACCCACAGGTATTGAAGTTGGCTTGGGTGTACGCTCTACTGCGATAAATAAAGTATTTTCAGAAGGCAATCTGAAACAGACTGATAATGACCTTGATGTTGCCATAACAGGAAAAGGTTTTTTTAAAATGGAGCTTCCAGACGGTACTGAAGTTTACTCCAGAAACGGTGCGTTTAAACGTGATGAAAACGGTAGCATGGTCAATAGTGACGGCTATAAATTGATACCGGAAATTGTAATTCCAGAAGATGCTACAAATATCGCTATCGGCTCTGATGGAATAGTGACAGTAACACAACCGGGACAGGCTCAAGCCACGCAGATTGGACAGATTTTAACAACAAACTTTATAAATCCGGCAGGTCTTCACTCTGTAGGGGATAATTTATATATAGAGACGGATAGCTCAGGACAGCCTATTGACGGTACTCCGGGAGTTAATGGACTAGGAGTAATAAGACAAGGTTTTGTAGAACTTAGCAATGTTCAACTTGTGGTAGAATTGACAGACCTTATTACCGGTCAACGTGCATATGATGCAAATTCTAAGGTCATTACGACAAGTGATGAGATGCTTCAAACAACAAATGGATTAAAGAGATAATCCCCTAAAATAGCTTGATATTTAATAATATCAGGCAAATTACTAACTCCTTTTAAACACAAAATAAAATCATTTAGCTATAATCACAAAAATATTTATCGGGTTTAGCCTGATTTTTTAGGATGTTTTATATGCAAAAAATAGAAGGTAAAGTCTGGAATTTTGGCAAAGATATTGATACAGATTTGATTATAGCTGCTAGATATTTGAACACTTCAGACCCAAAAGAGTTAGCTTTACATGTAATGGAAGATGCTGATCCGGAATTTGTCTCAAAAATGAGTCCCGGTGATATTATTGTTGCCGATCAAAATTTTGGATGTGGTTCATCCCGTGAACATGCACCTATCGCACTAAAAGCTGCAGGTATCGCTGCTGTTATAGCTCCTACATTCGCACGTATCTTTTATCGTAATGCTTTTAATATGGGACTTCCTATCTTTGAACTTGCTGAAAGCGTGCAGATAAAAGAGGGCGATGTTGTCTCTATAGATATGAAAAATGGAACTATTACAAATAAGACAACCGATAAAGAGTACTCATTTACGGCTATTCCGGATTTTATGCAAGAGCTTCTTAATGCCGGTGGATTAATGAATTACGCCAAAGATGAAATAGCAGCACAAGGATAAAAATGAAAAAATACAATATTGCACTTATAAAAGGTGACGGAATAGGTCCAGAAATTATAGATGAAGCTGTGAAAGTTCTTGACGCTGTAGCAGCTGATGAAGATTTTGACTTCTCCTATGAAGAGTTGCTTATGGGTGGATGTGCCTATGATATGACCGGCGATCCACTTCCAAAAGAGACTATAGAGGGTGCTTTTGATAGCGATGCCGTCTTATTTGGTGCTATCGGTGGAGAGAAATGGGATAATCTTCCCCGTGAAAAACGACCCGAGAGTGGACTTTTACGTTTTCGTAAAGAGCTTGGTGTATTTGCAAACCTACGTCCTGCAGTTGTTTATGATGAGCTGATAAATGCTAGTTCTCTAAAGCCCGAAATAGTCAAAGGTGTTGATTTAATGGTTGTTCGTGAGCTTATCGGCGGTATCTATTTTGGTGAGCCAAAAGGTCGCGAAGGAGACAAGGCTTACAACACAATGGTCTATTCAAAAATGGAGATAGAACGCATTGCACATGTAGCTTTTGATATTGCCTCTAAACGCGGAAAACGCGTCTTGTCTGTTGATAAAGCCAATGTTTTAGATGTCAGTCAATTGTGGAGAGAGGTGGTAGAGGAGGTTGCAAAAGAGTATCCAGATGTTTCACTTTCACATATGTATGTAGATAATGCTGCTATGCAGTTAATTCGTGATCCAAAACAGTTTGATGTAATTTTAACAGGTAATATATTTGGAGATATTTTAAGTGATGAAGCGAGTATGCTCTCCGGCTCTATCGGTCTTTTGCCTTCGGCATCGGTCGGCAGTAAGATAGGTGTCTATGAACCCATTCACGGCTCTGCACCGGATATAGCAGGTCAAGGCATAGCAAATCCTATCGCCACTATTGCTAGTGCATCCATGATGTTACGCTTTGCTTTAGATGAAAATAGGGCTGCAAATCGCATAGACAGTGCTATAAAACAGGCTTTATCAGAAGGTTACAGAACTAAAGATCTTGCTGATTTTGATGCAAAAGAGATATGCTCCACAAGCGAGATGGGCTCAATTATTGCCAATTATGCGGCAAAATGCAAACTTTAACCCTAGCAAATATCTATGAACTTCAAGGTCTTAAAGAGGAGGCTCTTGAAATTTATAAAGATGTTTTAAGCCGTGATCCATCAAACTCAGATGCAAAAATAGCTCTGCGTCGTCTTAGTGGAATGCGTAGAAAATTTTTAGGTGTCAATAAGCAGATGAAAGATTTTTTTCTTCAGATGGATGATGAGATAGAGTATATTGAATTTGAGAGATGGTTACTAAAACAATGGAATTAAAAGATGTGATTTTATCAACACTTGCAGAGATGGATGATGTTGTTGAACAAGAAGAGAGTAAGGCTAAGCAAGATATACAAGAGTCACTTCAAGAAGATGTTAAAGAGACAATTCAAGAGAGAGATACTGTTTCAGATGAAGAGGAGAGATACCTTAAAAATATAAGAGAACGTCTTTTAGTTCTTTTTGAAGGTTTTCAATCTCCAAATAATTCACAGATAGAAGCCAAGGTAGATCTGACTCTTAATTTTTTAGAGTACCTTTTAGCCACAATCGAAGCACGACTCGAAAAGATAAAATAGTGAGTAAACATATGAAACAATATACAATACTTATAGACTCCCCTGATGAAAAAGGTTTGGTTTATAAAATATCTAAAGTTTTTTTTCAGCATGAGCTGAATATTATCTCAAACAATGAGTTTGTAGATAAAGAAAATAGTAGATTTTTTATGCGTAGCGTGGTTGCAGGAGATATTAATGCCTCGCAATTACAAGAAAAACTTAGCACACTCTTACCAAAAGAGGCAACTGTACATGTAATAGCACCAAAAAAGAAAAATATAGTTCTTATGGCAACCAAAGAGTCTCACGCCCTAGGAGATATACTGATTCGATATGAGGCAGGAGAGTTGGATGCAAATATATTGGCGGTGGTTTCAAATTATGATTTATTAGAGCCTTTGGTATCAAAATTTGATATACCTTTTGTAACAGTTTCTCATGTAGATTTAAACAGACAAGAACATGAAGACAAGGTGATAAAAACATTGCAGAGTTTTGGTGAAATCGATTATATTGTTTTAGCAAAATATATGCGTATCTTAACTCCGAATTTTGTAGATACTTTCAGAGATAAAATTATAAATATTCATCACTCTTTCTTGCCGGCATTTATCGGTGCAAATCCTTATAAACAGGCGTATGAAAGAGGAGTTAAAATTATCGGTGCTACCGCACACTTTGTAAATAATAATCTTGACGAAGGTCCTATTATCGCTCAAGAAATTATTCCTATAAATCACGCCTACGGCTGGAAAGATATGCAACGTTCAGGAAGAGATGTAGAAAAAATTGTACTCTCTAGGGCATTAAAATTGGCACTAGAAGATAGAATATTTGTATATGAAAACAAGACGGTAATATTTTAGTGTTTAATATAGTTTTACTTACTCCTCAAATTCCAAACAATACAGGTGCGATAGGTAGATTATGTGTAAACACAGCCTCATCTTTACATCTTATCAAACCTCTAGGTTTTGATATAACAGAGAAGGCTGTTCGCCGTGCCGGATTGGATTATTGGAAAAAGCTAGATTTACATGTATATGAAAATATAGATGATTTTTTTCAAAAACATCAAGATAGTTCACGTTTTTTCTTTGCAACTACTAAGAGTGACAGAGCCTATTTTGAGATGGAGTTTCAAAAAGGGGACTTTGTATTTTTTGGTAGTGAAACAGCAGGATTACCGGAAAATTTACTAGAAAAATTTTCTAAACAGTGCATGACAATTCCTATGAGCAGAGAAGGAAGAAGCTTAAACCTTGCAATAAGTACAGGTATAATCTTGTATGATGCTATAAGACAAAATTTTGATACTTACAAGGAAGTGATGTGAACCCTATAGTTGATACGATAATGATAATACTTTTTGTCATATTTATGGTATTTATCTTCAGGGGTTATCATGAATCAAAATTTCAACAAAGAGAAGAGCTGAAAAAAAGAGAAAAAGAGAACTCACCTAAAGAGTAATATCTAAAAAATCTTTTCAGCCCATAACTCTAAAGTATATTCAAAACGTTCAAAAAGTGTTTCTGCTCTTTTAACTATCAATGCCATAACTTATCCTTTAATTTTTCCAG
>WFND01000078.1 GCA_015484575.1 Helicobacteraceae bacterium | reverse complement strand
TTACATGTAAGTATATCAAATATTAGGAAAATATGAAATTTTTATCTATTTTATTAGTTCTTATTTTTACTCTAAGAGCATCTGAGTTGGGATTGTTGCTAGAAGTGAAAAATAACTCCCTATTTCATTTTAGTGTAAAAAATATAGATAATATATGTGTTGTTTATGGAGTTGTAACGTTTGATATGTTGAAATATAAAAGCAAAAGCAGTAAATTGTGTCAAAAATCTTTAAATGATTATTATGAAAATAATCCTAAAGATAGATATTTTGCACTGACTCTGCTTTATATAAACCAACTGTATCCTTTTGATAAAAAAAAAGATAGCTGTATCATATATGCTAAAGGAAAGAGAAGTTATGCGGAGTTATTGCTAGAAAAAGGTTTAGCCGTAGTTCCTAGAGATTTTGATGATAAAGTGCTGTCTTTTAAATATAGACGTATAGAAAATTGGGCTAAGATTAATAAAAAAGGTTTATGGAGTAGTCCAATACTAAGAAACTGTATCTCTCATATCGGTACTTTTCAATGAAATTCGTTACTCTCTTGATCGCTTGTTAAATAGACCCAAAAATCTTTATGAGTAAGACCTTGATTTAAGAAATATATCTGTAAAATAGCTACTCTGTATAGAGTAACAAGCATCTTTGCAAAAGGAATGATTAAAGTAAGAGGCATCCACCACGCCTGATCTTTTTCGCCTTTACTTAATATCATCTCCTCAACCCCGATATTTTTGCTAAGATAGAGTCCAAATAGTATTGAAAACAGAAAATTTAATATTAGACCCAATATAACATAAGCCATAAAATTTTGTTCATACATTCCGCCAATCATATATATATCCTTTTATAAACGTGATTTTATCGAAATAAACCTAAAGCTTTTAAATATATATTTTAGTATATGATTATACATACGTTAATTACGCACCATAATATACCCTGAGTGCTATATTATGGTGTGCAAGGTCAGTTAAAAGGTAGATGATGGAAGAACTTAATCTCGTTTTTGAAGGTTTAAAGTTTATGGTTTTAGGTATGGGAACGGTTTTTCTTTTCCTTGTTATCTTAATTTTTGCTATAAATATTCAGGCAAAAGTTATCGCAAGATATTTTCCTGAAGTTAAAAAGTTGGTTATGCCGACACCGGTTATACAAAAAAATACTAATGCCAAAATTGCAGCTATAACAGCAGCGGTTTTGCATCACAGAAAACTACAATCAAAGGCTAAAAATGGCTAAGAAATTTATAGATGTTATGGATACGACTTTTAGAGACGGATTCCAATCCGTCTTTGGAGGTCGTGTTTTGATGGAGGACTTCTTTGGGGCAGTTGAGGCTGCTAAAGAGGCGGGGATTACTCACTTTGAATTTGGAGGCGGAGCACGTTTTCAGTCTCTGTACTTTTATCTAAACGAAGATGCTTTTGTTATGATGGATCGTTTTCGTGAGATAGTCGGTTCTGATGCAAATTTACAGACACTTGCTCGTGGAGTAAATACGGTTATGTTAGAGACCGGCTCACGTGAGCTTATTGATTTACATGCTAAGATGTTTAAAAAGCACGGAACAACTACAATTCGTAATTTTGATGCACTAAATGATGTTGAAAATTTAAAATATTCAGGTGAAAGAATCTCTCACTACGGTCTTAAACATGAAGTTGTTGTAACTATGATGGATCTGCCACCGGGATGTAAAGGTGCTCATGATGTCGCTTTTTATGAGAAAACTCTTCGTCAGATTTTAGATTCTCAAATTCCTTACGACTCTATCTGCTTTAAAGATGCTTCGGGAACATCAAGCCCTAGAAAAGTTTTTGAAACTATTAAGATGGCTCGTGATTTAGTTCCAGAGGGTACACATTTGCGTCTTCATACACATGAAACCGCGGGTGTATCAGTTGCTGCTTATATGGCTGCACTTGATGCCGGTATTGATGGTATTGATATGGCAGCTTCACCTGTTTCTGGTGGAACGTCTCAACCTGATATATTAACAATGCTTCATGCTCTAAAGGGTATGAATTATGACCTTGGCGGTTTAAGTATAGAGAAAATTTTAACATATGAAAAAGAGCTTCAATCAGCACTTAGTGAATATTTTTTACCGCCTGAAGCGACAAAAGTTTCGCCTCTTATTCCGTTCTCTCCAATGCCCGGAGGTGCATTGACATCAAATACGCAGATGATGCGTGATAATAATATTTTAGATAAGTTCCCAGATGTTATAGATGCTATGCGTGAGGTTGTTGAAAAAGGCGGTTACGGCACTTCTGTTACTCCTGTATCACAGTTTTATTTTCAACAAGCTCTAAATAATGTCATACAAGGACCATGGAAGGCAATCGCACCGGGATACGGAAAGATGGTTTTAGGATATTTTGGTAAAACTCCAACCGCTCCAGACCCAGAGATTGTAAAGATAGCATCAGAAAAATTAGGACTTGAGCCGACAAGTGAAAATGCGATTGATTTAGCCGATGCTGATGAGAGTAAATCATTAGAGTATTGGCGTAACAAGTTAAAGCAGGAGAAGATTGAGATTAGTGATGAAAATCTTTTTATCGCAGCTGCTTGTCAAGAGAAAGGGATAACTTTTTTAAAAGGTAAAGCAGAAGTAAATGTACGAAAAAATTCAGATATTTTAACGCAGGAGAGCGATTATATGGAAAATGGAAGTTATACGGTAGTAGTAAATGGTGAAAAATTTAGTGTTCAAGTTGCAGAGGGTGATGCAGATATAGAAGTTTTACAGATAGATAAAAAAGAGTCAAAAACAGCAGATAAACAGCTCAATACAACCGAAGTACCCATCAAGGCATTTCTTCCGGGAAGCGTATGGAAAATCGTGAGTAATGTCGGTCAAAGCGTAGCTGAGGGTGACGTTATTTTGATTATCGAATCTATGAAGATGGAGATAGAGATAGTTTCACCAAAAGGCGGTGTGATAAAATCCATAAACGTAGAGACAAATGATAAGGTAATTGAAGGTCAAGTTGTGGCAGTGTTAGGGTAAAAGATGAGATTTTTTATTATTAAACTTCTAATTTTACTATCTTTTTTTAGTTTGAGCAGTAATCTTTTAGCATCTTCTAGTGAGAGTATAAAAGTTAATCCTACTCACAAAGAGGAGACTTATAAGACAAAGACTCTATCGGAGATGGTTGCCGGTTTTGTAAAACTCACAGGTATAGCAGCGTTGATAAATCCAGATCCAGATGAGTTAAACGCTCAAGGCAAAAAGATGAGTGATTTTCATAAATCATGGGGTAGAATTATCATGATTTTGATTACGTTTTTACTCTTTTATCTAGCTATTGCCAAAGGATTTGAGCCTCTTTTGCTTCTGCCTATAGCATTTGGGGGACTCTTGGCAAATATTCCCGTAGCAAATATAGCAGGAGAGCATGGATTTTTGGGTGTTATATACAACATGGGTTTGGCTAATGAATTTTTCCCTATCATCATCTTTATGGGTGTCGGTGCTATGACCGATTTTGCTCCACTGCTGTCCAATCCAAAAACTGCACTTCTTGGAGGGGCAGCACAATTTGGGATTTTTGGTACTTTAGTCGGAGCTGTAGCACTTTCTCAATATACGGATATGTTCTCATTTACACTGCAACAGGCATCGGCAATATCTATTATAGGTGGTGCAGACGGACCTACATCTATCTTTATAGCTTCAAAACTCTCTCCGGAACTTTTGGGAGCTATTGCCGTTGCTTCTTACTCATATATGGCTATGGTTCCTATCATTCAGCCTCCAATTATGAGAGCTTTAACCACTGAAAAAGAGCGAAAAATCAAGATGAAAACTATGAGAAAAGTTTCCAATTTGGAAAAATTGATTTTTCCTATTATGGTTTTGATTTTAGCCATCTTGGTTCTTCCAGAATCAACACCTCTAATAGGTGCTTTTATGTTTGGTAACTTTTTAAAAGAGTCTGGTGTTGTTGAGCGTTTAAATGATACTTTGCAAAATTCACTTATCAATATTACAACCATATTTTTAGGTTTGGGAGTCGGTTCTAAATTGGCTGCAGATCAGTTTTTGGTGGCAGAGACCTTGGCTATTTTAGCCCTTGGGATAGTCGCTTTTTCTGCCGGTACCGCAGCTGGAGTTTTGATGGCAAAATTGATGAATCTATTTCCCGGAACTAAAATAAATCCACTTATAGGCTCTGCCGGAGTCTCTGCCGTACCTATGGCGGCTCGTGTGTCAAATAAAGTGGGTATGGAGTATGACCGTTCAAATATGCTTTTAATGCACGCAATGGGTCCAAATGTGGCGGGTGTTATAGGTTCTGCCGTTGCTGCCGGTGTACTTATCTCTATCTTTGCGTAAATACTTTACATGTAAGATATACCCTTACATGTAAACGTGGCACAAAATTTGCTTTTATTTTAGGTAATAGAGTATAAAAGGATAAAATAATGAGCTATCAACAGAATTTTCATACACGATACAACCAATCATCTTCATCCACAAACTTTGAGCGTGTTTGCGACAACGATATTGACAGACTTATAATCAATGAACTCTCTGATGAGTTTAACCTTTCACGTTATGATTTGGATGAAAGTGATATCTTACGTGCTATCAAAATAGAGTCTATTTTACAGAGATATGAGAGTGTTTTTTCAAGACAGTATGCTTTAAAGATATTTTACTCTATCGCAAAAGCAGGAAAGATAAATGCAGCAACTTTAAATGAGTTGATTCGCCGTCCAAATAGTGAATATAAAGTGCTTTTAGATGAGATGATTAACTCTAAATTAATATACGTAACAGAAGATAGAGCTCTTGCTTTGACTTTTGAAGGAAAGAGCCTCGCAGAGAGTATCGGAGTAGATATCTATTTTGTCTGATGATTTGCAATTACAGAAGCTATCAGAGGGATAATATCATGGCTTTTAGTCTTATCTATAAATCCATCAGCTCCTAAAACTTCAGCTTCACGTTTATTGTTATCTCCTGTCATCGAACTGTTTACGATGATAGGAACATTTTTTGTTGAGGGGTGTTTTTTTAGCTCTTGTATAACGGTAAATCCAGACATCTCCGGCATCTCAATATCTGTTATAACAGCAGGAATATTTTCTGGAAGATTCATACCGGCTATATAATCAACTAGAAGTTTTCCATTGTCAAATATCTTATATTTTATATTAGAATTTTCAAATATTTTGCGAAGATGGTTTTGTGCTGTTTTTGAGTCTTCTGCTATAAGAACAGTTCCGTTTTTTAATTTTGTCGGTATCTCTATATTTTCTAAATTTGATGGTGAGAGATCGGTATTGACCATCGCTTGAGGTATAACTTCAGAGAGCAGTTTTTCATAATCCAATATAAGACACAAACTGCCGTCTTCAAGACGAGTATCATTCATCACTATACCGTCATTGTTGACTCTATAGCTATCTGGTGCGTGCATCTGCGACCAGTTCTTTTTAACAACACGATGTGCCAACATGATGCGAAGACCTATAATAATACCGTTAAAATCACAGACAAGAATATTTGATTTTTTTATCTCCTGCTCACTTAGCTCTATATTTAACCATAGAGGCAGATTAAGAAGAGGTAGCTGCATGTTTCTAAGAATAATTGTTCCCTCTAAAAGAGGGTGATTTCCCGGTAAAAGAGTTAAGTGGTGACGCGATGACTCTATAACTTCACGAGTCTTAAAGACATTTATAGCGTAGTATGGACTATCTGCTGCTTCACTGACTTTAAAAACCAACAACTGAAGCTCATTGTTTTTTGCTAAATTGGTAGCTGAATCCACATGTTCTAGTAAAGACATCAAATAACTCCATAATTTTAAGTAAAAAATCATACCATACTTATAATAAAGAAAACTCAATATACTCTTGTGCTAAAATCACAAGATGAATAAATTAATTGATTTCTTTCTTAAAAATGTACAGTTAAACCATATTTTACTTGTTTTTATACTTCTTAGCGGTATCTACTCTTATGTAAAGATTCCAAAAGAGCTTTTTCCTGATGTTGTTCTTGATAAGATTATGATTAGCGGAGTATATGCGGGTTCAAGTGCTAACAATCTTGATAAAATGGCAGTTAGGGATATAGAAGATGATATAAGCTCTATAAGTGGTATCTCAGAGATAGAGAGTATTATCACACCCGGACAGTTTAATATAATCTTGACACTTGATGATAGTGCCGATGCTTCTCGTGTTCTTGACAAAGTAAAAGACTCTATCGCAACTATACGACAAAATCTTCCTCCCGATATGAATGAGCCTGTCGCTAAGCAGATGGATAAGACGAGAGATCTTATGAAAATCTCTATAGCTTCAAAGGATTTAAGTTTTGATGAACTTCTTGAAGAGGCAAAAAAATTAAGACGATACCTCTTAAGAGTCAGAGATATATCAGAGATAGAGATATACGGAGATTCAGACAAAAAAATAGAGCTGAAAATGAATGAAGAGGCTATAAGAGCGTATGAATTAAATCCTGCTGATATTATAAGTGTTGTCAAAAATCTCTCATATATCTATCCTATAGGTGATATTGATGATCCAAACTCTTTTATCTTTGTCTCTACCAACTCAAAAATAGATAAAAAAGCGTGGGAAGATACACTCTTACATGTAAATGATAAATATATCTATTTGCGAGATATAGCAAAAGTGATAATTCATCATCCCCAAGAAGATACATTAGGCTCATTCAATGCCAAAGCTTCACTGACTCTTGCACTCTTGAAAGATGAGAAGGGTAATTCGATAGAGCTTTCTAAAACAGTCCATAAAAAGATAGATGAGTACAATAAAAAACATACAGATATAAAAGCAACAATTTTCTTAGATTCATCTAAACCTATTAAAAATCGTTTGAGCATTATAACCTCAAATCTAACTCTCGGTCTGGTTCTTGTATTTTTATCTATGTTTGTATTAATCAACTTAAATACGGCTATTATAGTGACTTTGGGTATTCCATTCTCATTTATTATCGGTATTATATTTCTGTATTTTATGGGTTACTCTATAAATGTTGTCTCTTTAATCGGGGCTTTGTTGGTTGTTGGTATCGCCGTTGATGATGCTGTCGTGGTATCTGAAAATATTCAAAGGCATATAGACGAGGGGATGGAGCCCTCAGAAGCTGCAAAAGCAGGAACAAAAGAGGTTATGTTT
Organism: Helicobacteraceae bacterium; assembly: GCA_015484575.1. Classification (GTDB taxonomy): domain Bacteria; phylum Campylobacterota; class Campylobacteria; order Campylobacterales; family Sulfurimonadaceae; genus S010-53. Next base: position 386 of record WFND01000078.1, on the reverse strand, counting down.
GCTGTTGTTTTAGCAACTTTGACAACAGTAGTTGCTTTTATGCCTATGTTTATGATGGGTGGAGAGATAGCACTTTTTATCAAACTTATACCCATAGTTGTCATAACAGTTCTGCTTGGCTCTTTGATAGAGAGTTTTCTCTTTCTGCCTCTACATGCTAAGAGTATGTTGAAAAAAGAGAGACCTTCACGTGATTGGAGCTGGTTAAACGATCGTTACGAGTGGTTGTTACATAAACTTCTTCATCACAAAAAAATAACTCTGCTCTTCTTCTTTGTTTTTGTTCCACTTGCTACGGTGCTAACCATAAAGATGTTAAATTTTCAGTTTTTCCCCACTTTTGATAACTCGAAATTGTATATATCTGCAAAATTGGATATAAACAC
>WFND01000077.1 GCA_015484575.1 Helicobacteraceae bacterium | reverse complement strand
GCATAAATAATCTCATAGTTCAACATAGTGTAAAAGGTTTATATTCAAGGCGAAGCTTTGAGGTGATGCCAAAGCATCATCGACTAAGCTTCAACGCAGAAGATAAGCCTTTTACACTATGCCCGTAGGGTGAGAAAACAGGCTATAATTTACTTCGTTAAAATCTTTTGATGTACAATAAGTACACCTGCAAGATTTTGCCTTGTATCTTATAGCCTGTTTTCTCATTGAACTATGAGATTATTTATGCTCTGCTACTTAACGATATAGTAATAAGTTATTGTGGAGTAATTGTGAAATTTAGAAATTTGCTCTCAAAGTTGATGGTTTTTATCTCTATTTTATATATAAGGTTGTTATAATTTCACTAAGCAAACACTTGCAGGTGTAAGTGAAATTAAACAAAAAGCATTCCTTATGATCTTAAATGAGCTTGAAGAAATTGGTATTAGTAACAGTGGTGAAATTTTTCACAACCTTGATTATGAAGATCTAATCGAGCATGAGCTGAAAAATGGTGAAGTTGAACGTGTAAAGACAGGTGCAACTGCAGTTGATACGGGTATTTTTACGGGACGTAGTCCAAAAGATAAATATTTTGTTGAACAAGACGAGTCAAAAAAATATATCGCTTGGGGTGATGTAAACAAGCCGGTATCAAAAGAGATTTTTGAGGAGCTTTTACAAGTTGCAAGAGATGAATTAAGCGGCAAAGATATATATGTCACAGATGTTTTTTGTGGCTCTAGCAAGGCTAGTAAGCGTTCTGTACGTTTTGTGACAGAGATAGCTTGGCAGTCGCACTTTGTTAAAAATATGTTTATCCGTCCAACAGCCGGTGAACTTGCCAGATTTAAGCCGGAGTTTACAGTTTTAAATGCTTGTAAAGCGGTAGATGAGAAGTGGAAAGAGCATGGCTTAAACTCTGAAGTTTTTGTTATGTTTGATATTGAAGCAAATATCGCTATTATCGGTGGAACATACTACGGTGGTGAGATGAAAAAAGGTATTTTTTCAATGATGAACTACTGGTTGCCGTTAGAGGGCAAGATGGCTATGCACTGCTCTGCAAATGTTGGAAAAGATGGTGATACGGCACTCTTTTTTGGATTAAGCGGTACCGGTAAGACAACTCTTTCAACAGATCCAAATCGTGCTTTGATAGGTGATGATGAGCATGGTTGGGATGAACATGGAGTATTTAACTTTGAAGGTGGCTGTTACGCTAAAGTTATCAATCTTGACCGTAAAAGTGAGCCTGAAATCTATGGTGCGATAAAAGAAGAAGCACTTTTGGAAAATGTTGTTGTTGACGGTGATGGTGAAGTAGATTATGAAGATGGCTCTAAAACGGAAAACACTCGTGTCTCTTACCCGATAGAGCATATTGAAAATCATGTTCCTTCGCTTCAAGCAGGACATCCTAAAAACATCATCTTTTTAACAGCAGACGCTTTTGGTGTACTTCCTCCTGTCAGTAAGCTTACAAAAGAACAGGCGATGTACTACTTTTTAAGCGGATATACTGCAAAAGTAGCAGGAACAGAGCGTGGTATCACAGAACCGGTAGCAACCTTTAGTGCATGTTTCGGTGAAGCTTTTTTACCGCTTCATCCTACTGTATATGCAAAACTTCTTGGTGAGAAGATAGATGAACACGGTGTACACGTATATCTAGTAAATACAGGCTGGACAGGCGGTGGTTACGGTGAAGGTAAGCGTATGAGCATCAAAGATACTCGTGCATGTATTAACGCTATCTTAAACGGTGACATCAATAAAAGTGAATTTAGAACAACAAAAACATTTCGTCTAAGCGTCCCTAACACTCTTGGAGATATAGACAGCAAGGTGCTTTTTCCTCGCGAAGCTTGGGCAGATAAAGAGGCTTTTGATACAACAAGAGACAAACTAGCTCAGATGTTTATAGATAATTTTCATAAATACCAAGACTCATCTCATGAGTTTGACTTTTCAGAAGCAGGACCTAAGATAGGCTCTTAAGTAAGGTTTTTACCTTACTTACGTTTTGTTGCCAGAGATAGATACCCCCAGATTACTCCCCCAAAAACTACCAAAATAACAGGTGCTAAATAGGGCTTGTCTGCCACATTTTCATAAAGAGCTATAAGAGGTTTTCCAGAAGCGTAACTTCCGTATCCTACTATAACTGCCCAGATAGCAGAGGCAAAAAGGTTTAAAATACCAAAACGTCTGAAATCATACTTTGTAAGCCCTATTGCCAAAGGGATAAGAGTCTTTATGCCATATACATATTTTTGCATAAAGATAACCCATGAGCCGTATTTTTTCATCAATATATGAGAAAGGGCAAGTTTTCTCTTGTGTTTGTGCATATAGTTCATAATATCTTTTTTCTGATAACGTGACATATAAAAAAGAAGCATATCGCCCAAAAAGTTGGCAACAAATGCGACAGCGATAGAGGTGCTTAAATCCATTTTACCCGCATAAGATAAAACTCCTGCGGCTAAAAGCCCGACAAAACCTCCACCAAGTGAATATAGAAAAAGACCTATATAACCATAAGTGGTAAGTGAACTAAATATATCTTCCAAACTGTTTCCTTATAACTGTTTTATCTTCATGATTTCATCACGAAGTCTTGCTGCTTCTTCAAACTCTAAAGCTTTTGCAGCCTCTTTCATCTTGCGATTAAGCTCATCTAGTAGCTTTTTGCGTTCGGCTTTTGGGAGCTTTTCTATCTTTTTTGCTCTATTGTAAAGTTGTGCATCATCTTGATTTTTTAGATTCTCATCTAGTGAACGTATAGTTGTTTTTGGAATGATACCGTGTTGTTTATTGAACTTCTCTTGAATCTCTCTGCGGGTATTGGTTTTATCTATGGCTCTTTGCATTGAGCCTGTTATCTTATTGGCATAGAGTAT
>WFND01000076.1 GCA_015484575.1 Helicobacteraceae bacterium | reverse complement strand
CTTTACGGCTATCTCGTATGTTTTTTGCCAAACATTTCTCGGTTTAAGATTTGCAACAACTTTTGATTGCTTAAGTATCTCTTGATTATTATGTTTTACACCATAATAATCGAGTAGCGAATTCACTTCTTTATTTATCAACATAACTTGAGCATAAACTTCATTTGGTGTGATAACACTTGCCATAAGATTCCACACAGATAAAACTAACAATAGTAAAATTTTCATAAATACACTTCCTCTCTGTTTTGCTACTTAATAATAGCACAAAATAGTTGAAGTTTTTAATCTTCTATTGTTTAATACCCACGCAGATAGTATCCAACACGATAGCGGATTAGGGTTTTCTGATTAGGTCTTGGATAACGGCTGTATGCGTATTGTATAGTCTCTTTTGTGGTATCATCTAGTATATAAAATCCACTTCTTTTTACAAATTTAATATCTGAAATATCTCCGTTAGGGTAGAGATAAAATTCAACTATATTATACTCATTGACACGTAAGTTATTTGGTAGATTAACACCTCCGACACGATTTAATACCTGCTGTGTAATTCGTCTCATAATCTCTTGATTGTCTAGTATGTATTTCTGCTCACCTTCGCTTAACTCTCCAAAAGTATCTCCATAAGCCTCTTTTATGTCATCACTTATACGACTCTCTCTTTTAGTATGTTTCTTTACCTCTTGCTCTGTATTGTCTGTTTCAGTCTCTTGAGATAGAAAACTGTAAAGTTTCTTATGTTTTTTAGGAGGCTCTTTAGTTGTGTTTTTCTCAATAATCTCAACAGGCTCTTTTATTGGAATATATGGTTTTTTTGGTGGTATCGGAGTAGTCTTTTTTTTGGGTTTTGGTTTTGCTTTGGGCTTTGGTCTGTTTATGGGTTTTGGTTTTACAGGTTTTTTCGGCTGTTTTAAAAGAGGCTTATTTACAAGCTTTTTAAGCTGTTTTCCTTTTGGCATAGGAGGAGCTATTTGTGGTTTTTTTATCTTATTTTTCTGTAGTGAATCTTTTTTCGCTTTTGGATTCTCTTTTAGCGATACTTTTATGCGTTGAGGCTCTTTTTTTACATTAGGCTTTATCTCACTCGCAAGATTACCAAGAAATATAAATAATATTATTAGTAAAATATGCAAAAGCAGAGCAATTAAAAATGCGGCAGTTGTTCGTTTCATAAATTCCATTTTATTTTATTTTTCATATTATAGCCAAAGGGCTTTAACGTTATAATATGAAAAAGATTACAGGATGCAAATTTATGAATACAAACAATTCAATTAACGCTTTTAAAGAGGCACAAAATCTTATCCCCGGTGGTGTCAATTCACCGGTTCGTGCATTTAAAAGTGTCGGAACAACTCCTATATTTATCAAAGAGGGCAGGGGAGGCACACTTGTAGATATTGACGATAATGTTTATGTTGATTATGTCCAGAGCTGGGGACCCCTTATCTTTGGTCATAGAGATGAGAGTATTGAAACAGCAGTTATTGAAGCGGTTAAACACGGTCTTAGCTTTGGTGCTCCGACTATAGCTGAAACAGAGTTGGCAAAAGAGGTGGTCTCTATCTTTGAATCTATAGATAAAATACGTTTTGTCAGTAGCGGAACAGAAGCTGTTATGAGTGCTATTCGTCTGGCTCGTGGATATACCAAACGTGATGATATTATCAAGTTTGAGGGCTGTTATCATGGACATAGCGACTCGCTATTGGTTCAAGCAGGTTCCGGTGCTGCAACTTTTGGTAATCCTAGCTCTCCGGGTGTTCCTGCTGATTTCACAAAACATACGCTTTTAGCAAAATACAATGATATACGGAGCGTAGAGAAATGCTTTGAGCAGAGTGATAGTATAGCCTGTATCATTATAGAACCCATAGCTGGAAATATGGGGCTAGTTCCTGCTGATAAAGAGTTTTTGGCACAACTTAGAGAGCTGTGTGATAAACATGGAACTTTGCTTATTTTTGATGAAGTTATGAGTGGTTTTCGTGCCACGCTTTATGGTGCGGAGAGTATAACGGGTACAACTCCTGATATTATCACTTTGGGCAAAGTTATCGGTGGCGGTATGCCTGTCGGTGCTTTTGGTGCTAGAGCTGAAATTATGGCAGAGCTATCTCCTGAAGGACCTGTATATCAAGCTGGAACATTAAGCGGAAACCCTGTAGCAATGGCAGCCGGTCTGGCATCTATAAGTAAGATAAAAGCAAATGCACCTGTATATAAAACACTACAAGCTAGAGCAACTAGACTCGTAGAGGGCATGAAAGAGGCAGCTGCAAAATACGGTATCTCTCTTATGGTTAATGTTCGTGGTTCAATGTTTGGTTTCTTTTTTAATGACAAGAAAGTTTCAAATTTTGATGATGCCCTAAAGAGTGATTTAAAGATGTTTGCGGCTTTTCATGGAGCAATGTTAGAAGAGGGCTACTATTTTGCATGTTCTCAGTTTGAAACAGGGTTTATCTCTACTGCTACAACAGATACAATGATAGAAGATACAATCAATGCTAGTGAACGTGTATTTAAAAAGATATGCAATGGATAAAGAGAAAAAACCTAGAATAAAACCCATTATAGAGGGTGCTGAGTCTCTCTCATTGGGTATATCTATTGTTGTTGCGGTTCTTATCGGTGTAGCTATAGGCTTGGGTCTTAGAAATCTTTTTGGCATAGGATGGCTGTTGTGGATAGGTGTATTTATAGGTATAGCCGCTGCGATTTTAAACATATACAAAGCGTATTCAAAACAGTATAAAGAGTTTGAAAAACTGGCAAAAAGTCCACGCTATGCTCATCAAAAATATTTAGAAGATGATGAAGATGATGAGGATGAAAAATATTAAAACTTTAGTCTTAATTCAACTTTTAATATTTGCCTCATGGCTCTACTCTTTTGAAATATTTATAAATTTACAGACAGCTTGGATAAGCTCTTTTTTAATTATGCTAGGCTCAATGTACAGCTATAACAGACTTGTTAATAAACGCATAGAAGATTATGAAGCAAATTTGGATGTAGATGTAATAGAGAAGATAGAAGATCCTTATGATTTATATAGCGAACAAGAGACAGAAGAAGCTGAGCTTGATATAAAAGATGTTATAAAACAAGAGAGAGCAAAACTAAAAGGCAATAACATAAAAGGTATCAAAGAGGCTGCTCCTGCTACGGTGTCAGTCTTTAGATTAGTTCCATATCTGTTCTTAATCGTAGGCTTTATGGCTCTTAAAAATAGTAATATTTTACACCTAACACCATATCTATCGGGGGTTACACTAGGTATATTGTCCGCTTTTTTTGCAAAAGGGATTATTATTCGTTAACTATTGGAATGTTGATGGTAATCCGAGAATCTTTAAATTCTACAAAAAGATTATTCTCTTGAGCTAACATCTCTATCTCGCTTTTCATCTTTAGATTGATATTTTCACCTTTCATCTCTAATGAAAAAAGAGAGTATTTTACACCCTCAAATCTTACATGCTCACCTACACGAAAATATATCTTAAAATAGACACTACTGTTATCTTTCATAGCCTGTATAATTTTATTTACCATCTTTATAAATGGATTTGTCTGTAGTCTTATCTCGGGCAGAGTAGGGTCAAAGTCTCTTATGTATTTAATATCATTGCTTATGGAGTTTGAACTTATACATAAATCAACTAAATTATATATATTTACAAGTTCTCCAATCTCTTTTGGTTTTGAAAACTTGTATGATGGCATCTGATAGAGACGTATGCCTATAAAATCCTCATTTTCATATCCGACAGTGATAGCAAAAAAACGATAACGACCATATTCAAGATCTAAAAATGTGGTATTAAATCCAAAAGAGCTACTAGCATAGGTTGTAGCAAGATCATAAATGAGTTTTGAATTTACGCTTCCTAGTAGAAATTGTGCCTCACTGTTTAGTGAAGCAACCTTTGCGTGAGAATCAAAAAGGATAAAAGGGTTATAATCATACTCTATCCACTGTTGATCAAAGTTCATGATATATTACTTTATGCCTCAATATAATTTTTGAGTTTACGACCAACTTTTGGGTGTTTAAGCTTTTTGATAGCACTAGACTCTATCTGACGAACTCTCTCTCTTGTGACACTAAGCTCTTTTCCGATCTCTTCTAGCGTTCTATCACTCTCATCATCCATTATTCCAAAACGCATTTTAATAACTGCCTGTTCACGCTCATTTAGTTGATCTAACACCGATTCAATCTGTATTCTAAGGTCATCTTTAAGTATAGAATCAGACGGAGAGAGTGAAGTTTTATCTTCGATAAAGTCTCCAAAACGTCCATCTTCTTCATTTCCTATAGGTGCTTCAAGAGATATAGGCTCTTTGGTTATTTTAATAACATTTTTTACTTTTTCAACACTAAGCCCAACCTCTTCGGCGATAACATCAACACCCGGCTCACGTCCATGTTCTTGAAGATATTTACGCATTATTTTGTTTATACGGTTGATAGTCTCAATCATATGGATAGGAATACGAATTGTACGTGCCTGATCGGCAATAGCACGACTGATAGCCTGACGTATCCACCACGTTGCATAGGTAGAAAATTTATAACCTTTTTGGTACTCAAACTTATCAACTGCTTTCATTAAACCGATATTTCCTTCTTGGATAAGGTCAAGAAACGGCAAACCACGATTTGTATAGCGTTTAGCTATAGATACGACCAATCTTAAGTTGCTTTTTGCCATACGCGTTTTAGAGATTTCAGATATTCTTTTACCGCGTTTTATCTGCTCTAAAATATCATTTAATTTCTCAGGGGTCATATTAAAACTATCTTTTGAAGCCTCTTTAGTCTGGATAAGCTTTTTTATCTCCATATATGTACTAACCATAGTGGCTTCTGGAACTTTTAGAGATATCTGCTCTTTTGTCAGATTTTGAATATTATTAACTATATCGTTATGGTTCTTTCTTAAGGTATCATTGAAAAGAGGCAATTTATACTCAAGACGCTTTAGCTCTTTATCGAAACCATCATCACTTTTTAATGCCGTCTCCATAGAGCGTACAAGCTCATTTATAAGTTTAGATGTCGGTCCTAAATCTAAAAGTTTTTCTCTAAGGATAGATTTTTTAAATGCTACCACCATAAACTCATGAACAAGCTCCGGTGTAAGTTCATAATCCTCTTCTAAATCTTCTATGCTTTTTTCACTGGCCTTTAGCCAATCTTTTTTTGCTTTCTCAAGAGCTTTAAAACTTGTCAGAACTTTATCGACACGTTTTTTATCTTTTGCACCCACCTTCTTCTCTTCAGTTTCAGAACTGTCCTCAGCATCAGGATCCTCTTTCTCGTCTTCAAAACTTTTAAAAAGCTCTTTAACACGTCTTTCACGGTTAATCAGAGGGTCTTTATAATCTAGTATAAAGTCAATAAGATACGGTACAGAACATATAGCATCAATAATTATCCCTTCACCATTCTCTATAGTTTTAGATATTTCTATCTCTTCTTCTTTTGTTAAAAGAGGAATCTGCCCCATCTCACGAAGATACATACGCACGGGTGAGTCTGAACGTGACCACTCCATAAG
>WFND01000075.1 GCA_015484575.1 Helicobacteraceae bacterium | reverse complement strand
GTGTAGTACTGTCGTTATAATCACAGTTAACTTGAACTACACCAGCGGCTTGAGTTCCATTTTTATCAATTTTATAATTATTTGTATCAGACCCATTAGCATAATGGGTACCATAAGAATTAGGGTTAAAGGTGCAACCTCCAACTGGAGGAGTGTAATTACCATCAAAAAATATTTTTGCACTGTATCCACCAATTGTATCATTAACATCATCTGGTAAAGAAGTATTTAAAATTTTAGGTCTAGAACATCCAACAATGCCACGCAACTCATCTAATGTTACCCACTTTACAATATCATCATACTCTTCTACTCTTGGAAAATCATTGGAGTTATCATCTATTTTATTATATGGTTTATAAACTTTTACTATTCCTGATGATATATTTGTCTGAAGATTGTTATTTGCAGAGCGAGATGCCACTACAAAAGCAACATTTTCGATAGTTCTCTTAAGTGTAGTATCATCATATAAACTAACATTCAAGTCTGTAGTATTAGCCGAGCAGATATCTATATTTTTTGTAAGATTTGGTGAAGGAAAATAAAATAGAGGTAATTTAGAATTTTTTATGGGAGAAAGATTTTCATCAAAATTTGCTACTGTTGGTAAATTGATATATTCCATATTGTAACCGATTACAGCATCTTTTGCAGCATTTACGTTGTCTTTTGCTTCTGTTGTTTTATTTCTCTCTCTCATAGCTTTGACAGCTTGAAATGAACCGCCAATCATCAGACCGACAATAGTTAGTGCGATAGCTAGTTCTATTAATGTGAACGCTTTTCTTCTCATAACTTGCTCCTAAATTTGAGATACTCTTAGAGAAACGGAGTTATATAGAGGATGTGATGGGGATATTTTACCAAGTATCTTTTTATATAACTCTTTCGCCTCTTGTTTTCTGTTTTGTATATCTTCACTTCTTGCATAAGAAAATATCATATATACGTCTGAAGGGTTTTGTGTATATGCCATCTTATAAAAAGCACCCGCTTTTTCAATGTCACCGTTTTTCTCAAAATAGTAACCGCTAAGTAACATCAACCTGCCGCTTTTATCTAACATAATATATGGAGATAAATTTTCATAAAAATTTTTTTGATTACTCAAGGTTGCACCGTAGGCGTAAGCATAGAGATATTTTCCCTTAAAATTCTCTCTGTCAATAATGCGTTTTGCGTTAAACCACGCTCCACGCTTCCCATACAGATAGCACAGGTTGTTTATGATTTTTTTACTTTTATATCCAGAAGCAATTAACATCTCATAATATATTATAGCTTCGTTTTCATTGCCTTTTTTATATGCTGAGTCTGCTTTTAAGATGATGTCTGATTTTGAGTATTTTGAAATTTTTGTATATTGTGTGTCTTTTGCGACGGTAGTGGTTTTTTCTCTTTTTTGAAAGTTTGCCGTCTTACCTGTTATAAGCTCTTCTCTCATATGTTTAGTTGTAGATTTTAGCACATAAGCATCTAAAAAACCGGACTCTTTAAATGCCGGAACAACTTTTTTTATATCTTCATAAGAGCTGTTTTTGTAGTATCTGCCGGCTATGTAATTGCCGACTTTATAAAGATGAGTATCTTTTTTATAGTTTTTTGGAACTTTAGATACCATCTTTTTTGCCGTAGCGATACTCTTTGCTGAAAACAGTTGAACCGTATATGCTGAGTCATCCTTTCTATTTTTCTTATCTGAAAATGAAACTTCAGATGCTTGTAGCAAAAATATGAAAGATGTTAAAAGCAGTATATATCTCATTTAGCGTACCACATTTAATTTTAACAATATTACAAGTTCACGTTTCTCATCTTTGTTAACTGTCTTTTTAAATGCCTGTCCCAACCAAGGAATATCTCCTAAAACAGGTATCTTCTCCTCTTTTTTCTTTACGGTATTGTTTATCAATCCGCCTATAAGAACCAGATCATTGTCTTTGGCAAATATAACTGTTCCCGCCTCTTTGACATTTAAGATAGGTGCTGAAGCGACAGAGTTTCCGTTTTCATCGAAATGCTCTACAACATCTTCTATACTTGATGTGATAGGAATGATATTTAGCATAATCTGCCCGTTTTCCATTATCATAGGTGTTACGCCAAGTGTTACACCGTGCAAGACATCACGGCGGTTATAAGTGACTTCCGTGTTTGAGGCAGAACCTCCTGTTCCTTGATTTGTCTGAACCTCTTTCTCCCAAAACGGTACTAATTTTCCAGATGAGATGATGGCTGATTGTCCGCTTAAAACTTTTACACGGGGGTTTGAGAGGGTATCTACATCACCTGATTTGTCAAGTGCGGTTATAATTGCTGAAAAATTTTCCGTTGTGTATGTCATAGTTCCCGCAACAGCTCCAGATAGTCCGAGAGTCTGTTTGAGCAGGAGCTGATCACCGGCTTTAAAAACACTGTTTGCTACGCTCTCCCAACTAACACCCAAAGAGTGATCGTTATTTAATACGACTTCTAAGATTTTAGCCTCTATAAGAACTTGCTGTTTTGAGCGTCTTTTAATCTGTTTAATCATCTTCGCTATTTCATCAATATGCTTTTTTCTATCATAGACATTTAAAACACCGCTGAACTTATTTAGAGTATAACGCCCATCTTTGCTTATAATAGATTTGATATTATCTTCCAACTGAGCATAAAAACCGTTCATATCTTCGGGGTTGTTAAATTTAAGTTTAAAGTCACCTTTAACTCCCTGACCGGAGCCTCCGCCGCTAGAGCCTCCTCCGCCACCGCCTGATGAGCCACCGCTGTTTGCAGAGTTGAGCATATCTCCGCCTAGTTCCGTTTTAAAAGAGGTGGTTGAGTGAACATAAGGGATAATAAAACTTTTTTGCATAAACTGCTTTACATGTAAGATATTCCCTTGAAGTACATAATATGTATCGGAGATATTCATAACTATGTCTAAAACATCCTCAACAGACGCTTCATGAACTGACATCGTGATAGAGGTATTGGTATCTATGTCGCTGTCTATTATGAGATTTAGACCGCTCTTTTTAGAGATAATATATAACACTTGGCGTAGATTTGCTTTTTCTACTGAAAGTGTCATCTTCTCATCACCGAAAACAGATACATCTTCATAGACGCTAGGTAGTATCATAGCCGGAACTTGAGTGATTTTTTGTCTCTTTTGAAAAGCTTTTATCTCTTGTGTAGCTCTTTTTTTAGATGGAAAATTATCTCCGCCTTTTTCAGTTGCCAAAGGCTGGTCATGGTTAGAACAACCTAAAAATATAAATAATATAAGTCCTAATTGAATAAATAGAGCCATTGTAACCTTTCATCATGTCGTATTAAAACACGAGAGTTTTCAATAGAGATAATCTTAGCATTATCTACTATATCGTTAACTTTAGATATTTTGTTGTTAATGATAGCGATATTTTTCTTAGGATATGTCATTTGAAGCGTCCAAGTTGTTTTTTTTGAGTATAATATTTTTTCTGCAACATAATTGGTATTTAGATGACGGTTTTTTATGTCGTTTTGTATCTTCTGGTATATCTTGTCTTTTGCCTCTATCTTGAGGTAGGTTTCTGCCTTTGCATTGAGGTTGGTGTCTTTGTATGATTCGTATTGAGGAAAGAGATAACGTAAATTTTTAACTATATCATCACTAAAGTAGTAGATAACTCCTGCGATTAAAAAAGGTGATAAAAGTGAGAGTATCTGTCTGTTATTTAGATACATTATGCTCTCCATTAAAAGGTTGAACCAGTAAGATAGTGCCTTTTATAACTTTTTTATCCATATTTAACTCTTGAAACTGTAAAAAACCCTCTCTGTATTTTAGTCTCATAAGTTTTTTTAATTTATTAAGTTTTTTTCTGTCAACCTCGTACTTTAAGAGAAGATTTTTTGCCACATCATCTGAATATATATATTTTGCTACTTCAAATTTTAACTCTTTTTCATGTTTATCAAAATATTTTACAAGATTTTCATCTGCCAAATCAACACTGTCCGGCGTAACTTTTAGCATAGGTTTGACCACCTTGTCCAACCAGTTGTTGATTTGAGCTATTTTTTTTAGTTTTCTTATATCTTCAAGGTGCTTTTTGTTTATCTTTTCTATCTTTAACTGCTCATTTTCAAACCAGTAAGATGATGAGAGCAGGAGGATAGAGAGGGTTATGCTGAGTGCTATTGCGGTGAGTTTAATCATCTTCTACGCCTTCTTGAAGCTCTTTGGGGTCTCTTTTTCTCTTTTTTTATCTCAAGGATATTTTTAAATATCATCTTTTTATAATCCGATTTATTGTTTAGAGTTATCGTTAAAGATTTATTTATATCGTTATATATTTTATTGAACTGCTTCTCAAACTTATACATGGTATCAAGACTTTTAAATGATTTTTCAAACTCTATCTCTGTTTGTGGATATGAGTTTTCAAGTCTCCATTTCCAAGATGTAGGTTTTATGAATTTAGTTAGTGGTTTTATACTTATCATAAGGTCTAAGGGGTTGTATTGGAGATATTTTTCTGCTATTTGAAGATGATTCCAACTCTTTTGAAGATCTTGTTTGGAGTATGTGTCTGTATTTCTGACTGTACGAATCAACCTGTTTTTAATGCTCTCATACCTGTCTAACTCATCACTGTAATTCGTAAAGCTTTGGGAAGTGAAAAAGGAGCTTACTGCCAAAGCTACAACAGATAGAAAAAGCATAGTTTGAAGCACCATAGAGTATTGACGTGCACCAAGTATATCAGCAGGAAGAAAAACCAAATCTTTTGGTATAAAAAGTGCTCCAAGTGCTAAAATATAGTGTTGAAGCATCTCGTTTTCTAAACCCTTAATGAAACTGTTAGGGTATAAAACGCTAATAGGAAGTTGTGTCAGCATATGCAGATGTTCAGGTACAATATCATCTATGCTCATAGATCCGCTAAGAGCGATAAGCGAAAAAGTTATATCGCGAAACTGCTGATGTATATAGGCAATTGTGCGATTTATCTCATCTACTATTGCCATCTGTCTCTCATTTGCATTTTCAACTAAAATAGTGCTGCTACGACTAAAGATAAGCTCTTCGTTATGTATAGCCAAAACCATAACCCTGTTTGCCTGTGTATATACGCAGAAGTAACTATCGTCTTTAATGCACTCTTTTGCAATAGCAAACAGAGCAAATCTACTAGCAGTCGCATTTTGAATATCATCAATTTTACCAACACTTTGCAGAGATTTAATATATCCATTCTCATAAACACCATCTACTTGGTAGGTATTTTTTTCATCATGCTGTTCATGAGAGATTAGCTTATATGAGAAGAGTATAGATTGTCTGTTTAAACTCTCTTGCAGTTTATGTAAAATACTAGAACGTATAACATTGTCGTTTTTGATGAGGCTTGAGAGAGTAATCTTCTCATCTATAAGCTCATCTTCTTCTACGCTTACGTAAAAACTGCCTCTTTTTTTTAGATACTCTTTAAGAGAGCCTGTATCTAAAAGTTCAGAATCTACAACATGATAAGATTTTCGTTTTTTCTTTATAGAGAGTACAGAGGCAAAATCATCTTGAACATATACAGCATTGATAAGTCCCATACCACTCCCTTTTAAAATCAATTATATCTTAAAGTTAATTTTTTTGAGATATATTTAATTTAAAAATACCTTTTTTACCGTCAATATGTCTATTTTTTACCAGATAATTGTGTAGCAGATGATTTAAACGATTTTGATTAAAACGCCAGTAATGTTTGGAGTCAAAATCTCTATGTTTTATCATCTTGTTAAAAATCTCTTCATTGCTTATATCCTCTTTGTCTATACATGAGAGCATAATAGCTTCAAGTTCGGCAGTTGAATTCTCATTTGTATCATCATCTGCTAACTCTCTGTTTGGTAAAAATACATAAATTTTCCAGATACTTATTATAAGTGCCAATATAAAAACTATCATCATAATCGTTTGAATTTGCATAACTGTTTATCCTTGAACACAAGTATATTGTATAATACATTTATGAAAGATAAAGTATTTAAAAAGCCCATAGAAAAACAGTTTGAATTTGATGAAGATGTGGCAGCTGTTTTTGATGATATGTTGGAGCGTTCAGTACCATTTTATAAGACTTCGCAAGAGATTATTAAAGCTCTGACTTTGAAGTATATCGGTGAGCATTTTAGAGTTTATGATTTGGGCTGTTCTACTGCTAGTCTGCTTTTGGATATTGAGCGTGATTTGGTAGATGATGTTGAGCTTATAGGTGTTGACAATGCAAAAGCTATGCTCACACAAGCTCACAAAAAATTAGAAGCTTTTAACTCTGACATACAGCTCGTATATGGAGATATATTGGAGTATGACTATAAAGATTGTGATGTTGTTATCTCCAATTATACTCTGCAATTTATACGTCCGCTTATACGTGAAACCTTGCTTAAAAGAGTTTCTGATGCCTTACATGTAAAGGGTGCATTTATCTTTAGTGAGAAGGTTATAAGCAGTAATAAACGATTAAATAAAGAGCTGATAGATATATATTATGATTTTAAAAAAGAGCAAGGATATAGTATATACGAGATTATGCAAAAACGTGAAGCTTTGGAGAATGTTTTAGTGCCATATAGTGAAGAGGAGAACATACAGATGGCAAAACGTAACGGTTTTTCTCACTGTGAAGTTGTTTTTCGGTGGGCAAATTTTGCTACTTTTATAGCACTTAAATAGTTACCAGATTTTTTTACCTCTATTTTCTGGTTCTGTCTCTTCTGTTTTAAAATCGACTATATTTTCGTCACAATCTTTATGATAATAACCCTGAAGATCATAATACTCATGACACGAGTTATAGTACCTAGCACTAATTCCACGTTTATTGACGCATCCACTCATAAATAAGA
Organism: Helicobacteraceae bacterium; assembly: GCA_015484575.1. GTDB lineage: Bacteria > Campylobacterota > Campylobacteria > Campylobacterales > Sulfurimonadaceae > S010-53. The sequence goes on along the minus strand of WFND01000075.1, from coordinate 4,050 downwards.
TAGATGAAACTATTAAAAAGAGGGTGAATTTCAAAGATTACTCAGCTTATGAATTAGACGGTAAACCTCTGCTTGGCTTACGTCATCAGCTACATCTGTATCTATGGCTATTTTTAGATTTACACCATTTTTTTCAATATCGAATGCACCATCTTTTAGTTTAAAATATTTGTGTAGCAAAGCGTTGTAGTGTGCATTAAAATCTTTTAATACATCACCTTTTAATTCACAAAACAGATCAGAATATTTCTCTACATGTAAGCCTAGTTTCTCCAGTATCACTTCATTGCTTACATTGTATTCACGTTTTAATTTTTGTAAATAGATAGCTGTCTCTATGACATCAAAGCCTTGAAATGAGTTAAGAATATACGGTAAAAATAGTGCGTTGTCATCTTCTGTCCGTATAATATTTACCGCTATATCTTTTTGGTTTAAGATTTTTGCTACTGCAATACGGCGATTTCCATCTAACACTTCATATCTCTCACCGACTCTATGAACTGTTATAGGCTCTAGCTGTCCAAGTGTCTCGATAGAGTGCTTAAGTGTTTGTAGATTGGAGTCTAAAATTCTAATGTTTATATTGGAAAAAATATCACTAATATCTACTCTCTCTTGAATGTTGTGGTGTTCTTTGAAAATCCCCTGCGTCTCTTGTTTGGTTAATGTCTGTTTTGCATTGCTTTTGAAAGTGTCAAGATTTAATTTTGCCATGATTATGCCTCCATCGCTTTTTCTACAGCATAGCTCAATATACTATCTGCAATAACAAGTTTTTTCTCTAACTCTTTTTTATACTCTACAAGCGGGATATGTAAATTTTGAGACTCTTTAAAACGGGTAGAGTCCTTAACTGTGAAAACGTTTTCTATTCCCTCACTGAGGGCAAGGTTTGCTATGGCTTCTATATAGACTCCGTGAATATTGCTCTTTTTGACTTTATTGATAAAGATAGAATCTACACTTACAATATGGTCTGTCTCATCTACAATCTCTTTTATCTCCATATTTAGCTCACTAAGTCCATTTACACTAAAATCTTCAGCATCGGTAACAATACTGACATAGTCACTAGCAAAAAGTGACATGTGCAGAGAGAGTCCTGTAGAAGGAGGTGTATCGATGACAATAAAGTCGTAATCATCTTTTATGAGTTTTAAAATATCATTAAGTTTTTTGTGAGGCATGGTGAAAACAGAACGGCTAAATTCAACTATGCGTCCTAAGGATAACTCACTAGGCAAGAGATCTAGTTTTGCATTGCAAAATTCGATGGGTATAATGAACTCTTTGACGGTATCGGCATCCATCTGCTCTTTTCTAGTCATCTTATCAAAGAGACTTTTGATACTTCTGCCGGTAAAGTATTGGTTTGCAAAATATCGTGAAGAGTTTGCTTGTGAATCCATATCTACAAGTAAGACACGTTTGTTTAACAGTGCCATGTTGTACGCAAAGTTTGCAGCGATTGATGTTTTACCTACACCACCTTTTAGATTTGAAAAAGAGATAGTTTTAACACCGTTTTTATTTTTGTAAGTGTTAAGTGTTGTGTCATCTATATGGAGTTTTTTAAACTCTTTTGCCTTGTTTAATGATAGAATTTTCAAAGCATAGTCGATTAAAAGCTTAGGAACATGATAAGTGTCACGAGATTTAGAAGCTTTTTTTATATTTGGGATGATATGCTTGTCTAATATATCTTTTGTCTCTTCACTGCTAAGGTGCAGTAGTTTGGCGGTGTCATTTAGTTTTAAAACTTCCATGATGATAGTACCTCTGCAAAAAAAATTAATTCCATTATATAGATTTTTAAATCAAGTCTCTCTTAATTAAGCCTCCTTTGATAAAATTGCATCTATATTTTTCCTCAAGGAAACCGAATGAAACGTGCTTTAATAAGTGTAAGTGATAAAAGTAATATAGTAGAGTTTGCCTCGTCTTTAGTTGGACACGGCTTTGAGATAGTATCAACCGGTGGAACGTACAAAATGCTTAAAAGTGCAGGTATAGATGCTATAGAGATTGATGAAGTGACAAAGTTTCCTGAGATATTGGATGGACGTGTTAAGACATTAAACCCTTTTGTTCATGGTGGCATTTTGTATCGCCGTGATCTTCAGACACATCAAGAAACCGTAGATGAGTTTGGCATAGTGGGGATTGATTTGGTATGTGTAAATCTATATCCGTTTAAACAGACGATAGAAAAGACAGATGATTTTGATGAGATTATAGAAAATATCGACATAGGCGGACCTGCCATGGTTCGCTCTAGTGCTAAAAACTTTAAAGATGTTTTAATTGTTACAGACCCTAGTGATTACTCTGTGGTTTTAAATGCACTAGATAACTCTAGTGATAGTTTTGAATTTCGCCGCTCTTTGATGATAAAAGCGTATGAGCATACAGCGGCATACGATAGTATGATAGCAAATTATATGAATAAGCGTTTTAACAGCGGTTTTGGCGACAAACAGTTTATAGTAGGCTCTAAAGTTATGGATACCCGTTATGGCGAAAATCCACATCAAAAAGGTGCATTGTATGAATTTGACAACTACTTTAGTGAAAATTTTAAAACATTAAAAGGTGAAGCTAGTTTTAACAATTTGGGAGATTTAAACGGAGCTGTAAAAATTGCGGCGGCTTTTGGTGATGAAAATGCCATCTGTATCGCAAAGCATGGCAACCCTTGTGGTTTTGCTATCAGAGATAACCTTTTTGATGCTTATGTGGAAGCTCTTAAGTGTGACCCTGTTTCAGCTTTTGGTGGTGTTGTCGCTGTTAATGGAGTTGTAGATGCCACTCTTGCAGAAAAGATGAATGAGATATTTTTAGAGGTCATCATAGCAGGACGTATAACTGCCCAAGCTCAAGAGATTTTTGCTAAGAAAAAACGTTTAAAACTCTTTGAGTATGGTGCTGACAAGATAGTTTTATCAGGTGATGAGAAGAGTTTTAAACATATAGATGGCGGATTTGTTTATCAAGATGCCGATAAAGTGGCAGATGATGAGGTAAAAAATGCAAAACTTGTAACAAAAGCAGAGGCAAGTGAGCAGGAGTTAAAAGATGCTGAAATAGCTTATAAAGTAGCAAGTCTTACCAAATCAAACTGTGTCGTTTATGTAAAAAATTCGGCAATGGTTGCTGTTGGCATGGGTATGACTTCACGCGTAGATGCTTCACAATGTGCCTTGAAAAAAGCAAAAGATATGGGACTTGACGTAAGTGGTGCAGCTCTAGCTTCTGAAGCTTTCTTTCCATTTCGTGACTCTATAGACGCCGCGGCACAAGCCGGTGTGAAAACTGTTATACAACCGGGTGGAAGTATTCGTGATGATGAAGTTATAGAAGCTGCCAATGAGTATGGTATGTCACTGTATTTTTCAGAAGTTAGACACTTTTTACACTAAAACCTTTTAAACTTGATTGACATTGACTCAACTCTTTGATATAATTACTGTCAAGAAAAAATAATTTTAATAATAAGAGAAAAGATATGAGTAAAAGTTTATATGAAACGTTAGGTGTAAGTTCAAGTGCTACTGAAGCGGAGATAAAAAAAGCGTACCGTAAATTGGCAAGACAGTATCATCCCGATGTTAACAAGGATGCGGGTGCTGAGGATAAGTTTAAAGAGGTAAATGCCGCTTATGAAGTTTTAAGCGATAAAGAGAAACGCTCTAAGTATGATCAATTTGGCGACCAGATGTTTGGAGGGCAGAATTTTCATGATTTTGCAAGAGGACAGGGCAGTAATGTAGATTTGGATGATATTTTAAGAAATATCTTTGGCGGAGGCGGAAGCGGCTTTGGCGGTGGAGGCGGCTTCGGTGGAGCAGGTGGCTTTGGAGGAGGTGGTTTCGGTGGAGGTTTTCATCAGCAACAACAGCCTGTAAATCTTGATATTGAAGTTAATGTTACGGTTCCTTTTGCCGTAGCAGTTCTTGGAGGAAAACACTCAGTCTCTCTTCAAGGTGATAGTTTTGATATAAAAATCCCTGCAGGAATAAAAACCGGTGAAAAGATGCGTGTTCGTGG
>WFND01000074.1 GCA_015484575.1 Helicobacteraceae bacterium | reverse complement strand
GCACGTGACTCTTGGATTGAACTGTCATAAGGAAAGGCATCATACCCGATAGCACGAATCATATCTATAATATTTGAGAGCTTAACAACATCATCTGCCCACGAGATATGTGCTTTGTTTGTCGTAAAGTTTATGTTGACATCTACCACACCCTCCATCTTATATAGAGCTTTTTCGTTTAGCCAGACACAAGCCGCACAGTGAATACCCTCAATAACAAGAGATACCTCCGAAAAGCCGTCACTGTTTACATTAACAAAACGTTCATAAAATGCCGGAGTGTTATAGTTTTTGCTATCTTCATACTGCTGTATAGGCGGAGCTAGTTTAATGGCACCTACTTTGTTGTAAAAAGAGTCAAGCCCCTCATCACTTAAGAGATGATATATTCCCTGACACCCTTTACAGCAGAAGTAGTTCTCTTTATCAGCAATCATTACATCTTCAGAAAACTCTAAATGACAGTGAGTACATGCTCTCTTAGACACGTTCAAACACTCCACGCTCTCTATTTTTGACCAACTCTTTGTGAGGTAAAACTTCTCCGCTCATACAGATATATGCTCCCTTGGGCGGGTTGGACTTTGCAAAGCCTATAGCCATGGCAAGATTTGCACTAGCTTCGACACTATCTATAAAAAAAGGCACCATTGCACCGGTAAAAATAACGGCCTGTGTCTCAACTAAAGCATCAAGAAGTGCCGCACTAAGGTGCATAGTATCTGTTCCGTGAATAACAACAAAAGCTTTTTCACTTGATTGTAAAATAATATTTGCAATCATCTTTCTATCATCTGCATTTATATCTAACGAGTCTTTATATACAGCTCCTGCCATGGGAATATCATTCGCATTTATGGAGTTTAGTATAGCTTCAACCGCAAGATTGTCACAAGGTACTTCAAGCTCTCCTGATATACGATTATAGCGTTTATTAAATGTTCCACCTGTATTTAAGATTAGCATAACAGCTCTTTATACTCACATATAACTCGTCTAGCTTTACTCACAATATTCTCCTTACATGTAAAGAGTACGGTATCTTCAACTCCCGCCCCGATAGCTGCTTCTATATCACGCTCTTTATCGCCTATCATTATAGAATTTTTCATATCTATATCGTACTCTTTTTTCGCATCTATCAGCATTCCCGGACTTGGCTTTCTGCAACGACAAGAGCCTGTTATCTCCGGGTGGTGTGGACAGTGGTATATATGGGTAATTTTCACACCATGCTTCTCAAACTGCTCACTCATCCAAACACTTACATGTAAGAAGTCCTCTTGAGTGTAATATCCACGTGCAATTCCAGACTGATTTGTCACAACTATGATAAGATAACCTCTATCTTGATAAAACTTACACAGCTCAAAGATACAATCTACAAATCTAAACTGCTCCTTTTTATATATATACGAATCATCTTCATTGATAACACCGTCTCTATCTAAAAAGAGAGCTTTATTCACCGACACCCTCTCCGAAAATCTCTTTTTCTATCACGTCACAGATGATATGACCTATCAAGATATGTGACTCTTGGATACGTGGAGTATCATTTGAGGGAACAACTATGGCAAAATCTGCCAACTTCGCCATCTCTCCTCCATCACGACCGACAAGGGCGACAGTTTTTATATTTTTTGTTTTAGCACTTTTAAAGGCGTTGATGACATTTAGAGAGTTTCCCGAAGTTGAGATACCGATAAAGAGATCTCCCTCTTGTCCCATACCTTCTAGTTGGCGTGAAAATACCTTGTCATAACCGTAATCATTACCTATAGCGGTAAGATTTGAGGTGTCTGTCGTAAGAGCAAGAGATGGTAATGATGGACGATCAAAACCGTAACGTCCTACAAGTTCGGCTGCTATATGCTGTGCATCTGCCGCAGAACCGCCATTACCCGCAAGTATAGTTTTTTTTGAACTTTTATAGACAGTTACACACTCTTTAGCAACATCTTCTATAATTTTTAAAAGTTTCTCATCTGCCAATATCCTCTCTTTTGTCTGTGCTGATGATGTTATCTGATTTTTTATATATTTTTGCATTTGTACCCTTTAATACTTTATTCCGGTAACGCTACGAACCTTCTCTATCATAGGTATAGCGACTTTTCGTGCTTTATCTGCACCCATCTTTAGTATCTCTCTAACCTCATCTTGATGTGAAGCATAATACTCACGCTTTTCACGATAAGGTCTATAATACTCCCATAAAATTTCGGCTAGATAGATCTTAAAATGTCCATGACCTTCTCCGCCTTTTTTATATCTATTTTGAAGCTCTATACAGTCATTCTCACTTAAAAACAGTTTTGCGATATTGTAAACATTACAATTTTCATACTCTTTTGGTGCTTCAAGAGGCACATTTTCAGTTACTATCTTTTTGATAACTTTTTGCTGTTTTTTCTCTTCTCCAAATATATTTATCGTATTTCCATAGCTTTTTGACATCTTAGAGCCGTCAGTTCCGGGAACAGTTTTAACATTTTCATCTACTTTATACTCCGGCAATATAAAAATATCTCCATAAGCGTTATTGAATTTAATAGCTATATCACGAGCTATCTCAACATGTTGTATCTGATCTTTTCCCACAGGTACAACTTCTGAACTAAAAAGCAAAATATCCGCAGCCATTAAGACAGGGTAACTAAAAAGATTATGGTTTGCAGCTATCCCTTTTGCCATCTTGTCTTTATAGCTATGAGCTCTCTCTAGCAGACCCATAGGAGTAAATGCAGATAAAACCCAATATAGCTCCACAACCTCTTTAACATCAGACTGAACCCAAAAGGTACTCTTTTTAGGATCCATTCCTAAAGCTAAAAAATCTGTTGCGGCTTGTATGGTAAGCTCTGCTAAACGCTCTGCACCTGTTCCGCTGCTCATCGCATGATAGTTTGCGATAAAAGCAAAAACGTCATGCTCATCTTGAGCTGAAATCATAGGTTCAATAGAGCCAAAATAGTTTCCAATATGTAAATCACCAGATGGTTGTATGCCTGTAAAAAGTCTCAATAAAATTCCTTAATCTGTTTGCGAAATTATAACTAAATTTATGCTAAGATTACGCCCTTTAAATTAACACTTATATTTTATGTGTTATATTTTAGATTATAAACTAATAAAGGATCTATTATGAAAGTACAAATTTCATCAAAAGATATTAACGTTTCAGAACATACACACGCACACTTACAAGCAGCAAAAGAGCAATTTTTAAAATATGGCATGGAAATCACAACCGCAAATACTTTTATCTCTAAAGAGAAAGATGGTGTCAGTGTAGAGTTTGATCTTCATATAGCACACCAGTCACCTATTGTTATCAAACAGACAGACAAAGACTTAGATGTGGCTATCGATATAGCAATTGAGCGTACTTCAAAAGCACTTCGCCGTTTAGCAGATAAGGTCAAAGATCACAAAGGAGCTACTTCGATTCGTGATTTAGAGTTGGCTGAAGAGGAAGCGTAATGAGTATAAAAGTCGTCTGTCCTCACTGCGGTAGAGTAAACGCAATACCTCAAAAAGAGAGCTACGCAAAAGCTAACTGCGGTGAGTGTAAAAACTCACTTCTTGATACTACTCCCGTAAATTTAGACAAAAACAGTTTTGACAATCAGGTCTTAAACAGTGATATACCTATTATAGTTGACTTCTGGGCGGAGTGGTGTGGACCTTGTAAGATGATGGCACCGGCTTTTAAACAAGCTGCGGAGTCTTTTGCACTAAAAGCACGTTTTGCAAAGGTAGATACGGAATCTCAGCAGGAGTTAGCGGGACGCTTTAATATCCGCTCTATTCCTACTATCATAGCTTTTAAAAATAACGCAGAGGTAGATCGTGTCTCTGGGGCATTAAGCGTGGCTCAGTTACAAGATTGGGTTAAACGCCTTATCTGATGAGAAGAGTTCTCTTTATAATACTTACATGTAAGCTTTTACTGTCGGCACAAGATAATTACTCTCTTAAAATAGCCGGTGGTATAGCTGATGAGAACGATTTTGGGCAGATTTTAAGCTCACAGACAAAACCTCACCACACATCTGTCGGAGTTGTCGGAATTGATGGCGGTTATCTGCTAAAACGTTTTGAAGCCCCTTTTGAGATATATGCAAAAGCCGGGCTTTTTCGTTTTTTAGAGCATGGCTATCAAGATGATTTTTTTGAGACTAATCTCTTTATAAAACTATACTATAATCTCAACTTCTTAAATCAACGCATCCGTTTTGGTGCGGCAGAGGGTATCTCTTACGCTTTTGAAATTCCTATTGTAGAGCAGATAGAAGCCGAAGAAAACAGCGACAACAACTCTAACTTTTTAAACTATCTTGAGATTAGTTTAGATTTTGATATTGGAAGACTCTTACATGTAAAGAGTTTAAAAAATACATATCTAGGTTACACTCTCAAACACCGCTCAGGAATATATGGGCTTATAAACAATGTAGAGCGTGGCGGTTCAAACTACAATATGCTTCACATAGAAAAAACATTTTAAAGGATTTACATGTATGAATGGGTGATATGGTTTCACATAATTTCAATGGTCTCTTGGTTTGCAGTACTTTTTTATCTTCCTCGTCTTTTTGTCTATCATGCGGAAAATAGCCAAAATGAAGGATTTATAGAGGTCGTAAAAGTGATGGAATACAAAATTTATCAATACATAGGCGTACCGGCATTTTGGGCAACTTTGCTTTCGGGTTTGACTCTGATATATCTATATCCAACAAATATCTTTTCAAGCGGCGGTTGGTTTCATGCAAAACTGGCTTTTGTTGTTATATTGATAGTATATTTCTTCTCTTTAGGAGTAATGCGTAAAAAATTGGAGCATGACAGATGTAAAAAAAGCGGTAAATTTTTTAGATTTTATAATGAGGTTCCAACTATTTTACTTCTGTTAATTGTTGCGATGGTTATTGTCAAACCTTTTTAGAAAATTTTAAAAGTTATCCAACTTACGATACAATAACGTAATATTACAACATAAGGTCAGATAAGATGCAAAATATACAACGTAACGCTTTTACCATGATAGAACTTGTCTTTGTTATTGTAGTTCTTGGGATACTCTCTGCCATTGCCGTACCAAAATTGGCGGCTACAAGAGGTGACGCTGAGATAGCAAAAATACGTTCTGATGTCTCATCTATAAGAAGTGCTATCATAAGTGAACGTCAGGGTAGGTTGCTAAAAGGAGATACAAGCTATATCTCTTCATTGGACGCAGGTGTAAGTTCCAATACGGATGGAGTAGCTCTTTTTGATACAAATGGAAGTTCTACACTGCTCACATATCCTATCTACACAAAAAAAGAGTCAAACAACAAACCGACTTCAGGACATTGGTTAAAAATAAATACCAATAGCTATAGAGTCAATGCGAACGGAACGTTTGTCGATTTCAACTACACTTCGGCAGATGGCAAATTTGATTGTGGAACAGGTTCAGACTGTATATCTCTGCTAAATTGATTAATTGTACTACTATAAACTCGCAATCATAGGCTCTTCTCAGGAGCCTCTAACATACGCTTACTCTAAATCTTTGGATAAAAACAGATTGGTTTATGTAGAGTTGAAGAGTAGAGAAAAGAGTGCTTTTATACTCTCGCAGGTAGATAAGCCGTCTTTTAAGACAAAAGAGATACTAGAGGTTAGCTCTTTGTATATTGATGATGTCTATTTTAAGACAGCTAAATTTATCAGCGATTACTATTTCTGCTCTTTGGCGGAGGCTGTTGCACTGTTTGTACCGCTAGATAAAGAGCTTACATGTAAAGATAAAATTTTTCATATACAAGATACGATAACTCTCTCAAAACCTCAAACAGATGCCTTGGAATTTATACAAAAACATAAACTATCTCTGATATTTGCAGATACAGGTTCTGGTAAAACAGAGATATATATGAGCTATTTTTCCGCCCTTACATGTAAAGGTAAAAGAGCCTTGCTTTTGCTTCCTGAAATATCTCTAACTCCACAGATGCAGATAAGGTTTGAACACTACTTTGCAGACAGCTTCGTGTTGTGGCACTCCAAAATGACAAAAAAGCAAAAACAGAGAGCCTTACAGAAGATATTAAGCGGTGAAGCTATGATTGTAGCAGGTCCACGTTCTGCTCTGTTTTTACCTATAAAAAATTTAGCTGTAATAGTGGTAGATGAGGAGCATGATGAGAGTTACAAGTCGTCTTCAAGCCCACGCTACAACGCTCGTGATGTTGCTATATATATGGGAAATCTACTAAATATACCTGTTGTTTTAGGCAGTGCCACTCCATCTCTCTCTAGTTATGTAAAGTTTCCATTTTTTAGATTAAAAGGCGGTTATCATGAGTGTAAACGTGAGTTTATCTATGAACACTCTCGTGAAGAGATTTCAGAGCTTATACAAAACGCCATAGAGATAAACAGAGACAACAATCGTCAAGCGATTATGTTTATACCCACAAGGGCAAACTTTAAATATATCATCTGTGATAATTGCGGATACACCATTGAGTGTCCTTTTTGCAGTGTCGGTATGAGTTTACATGTAAAGAGTAACGCTCTTAAGTGTCACTACTGTAACTACATGGAGCCAAGACCGCAGATATGTCCAAAATGCACCTCGGGTATGTTGGAAAATTCACGCTTGGGAACGGCAGAAGCGATAGAGTATTTTAATAAAAACTATGCAGAACTTAAAACCTTGCAGTTTGACCGTGATACGATAAGCACACAAAACAGACTGAAAAAAGCTCTAAAAGCTTTTAATGACGGTGATATAGATATGCTCATAGGAACACAGATGCTCTCAAAAGGGCATGATTATGAAGATGTTACTTTAGCCATAGTGATGGGGCTTGACAATATGTTACAAATTCCGGATTATCGCTCTCGTGAAAAGAGCTTGGCTCTGCTTATTCAGATAGCCGGAAGAAGCGGAAGAAGACACAATGCTAAAGTTATAGTTCAGAGTTTTAATGAGTATTTTTTTGCTAAATATGTTGAAAACTTTGACCTTTTTTTAGAAGATGAGAAGAGGGTACGAAAAGATCTCTACCCTCCATATAAAAAACTAGCCCGTATCTTATTTGCTCACAAAAACAGAGACAAAGCCCAAGAGGCGATGTATGAGATGACAGATAAAATTCGCTCCCTTGCAGAGGTAGAGATAGTAGGCTTTGGAGCTTCAGCCATAGAGCGTATAGCAGGTAAATACCGCTTTCAGATATTGTTGCGAAGTGATAAAAGCACAACACTTTTGCGTGTGATTAAAGCGACTAAAAACTCTCTAGCACAGATTGATATGGATCCTGTAGAATTTTCTTAAAAAGATTGTTTTAACATTTAAAACGATAAAATCGCTTCTATGATTACACGTTACCCAACCAAAAAAATATATGTCGGTGATGTTGCAGTAGGTGGTGATGCCCCTATATCTGTACAGTCCATGACATACTCCCGTACACACGATGTTCAAGCTACTGTTGAGCAGATAAAAAGACTCCATTTTGCCGGATGTGACATCGTTCGTGTTGCTGTGCCGAATATGGAAGATGCTCTAGCACTAAAAAGTATAAAAGAGCAGATCTCCATACCTCTCATAGCAGATATTCACTTTAACTATCGTCTAGCTCTTGTGGCAGCTGAAAGTGTGGACTGCATCCGTTTTAATCCCGGAAATATAGGTGAAAAAAGTCGTATAAAAGAGATAGTAAAAGCGTGTCAAGAGCGTTCACTTCCCATACGCATAGGTGTAAATGCCGGAAGTTTGGAAAAAGAGTTTGAAAATCGTTACGGGCAGAGTGCCAAAGGGATGGTTGCCTCTGCCGAATACAATATAAAATTTTTAGAAGATTTAGGCTTTGATGATATAAAAATATCTCTAAAAGCCAGTGATGTTCAAAGAACCGTAGAAGCTTATAGAATGCTTCGCCCTAAAAACAGCTACCCTTTTCATCTAGGAGTTACAGAGGCGGGAACGAAGTTTCATGCAACCGTCAAAAGTTCTATAGGTCTCGGGGCGTTGTTGCTTGATGGCATAGGCGATACCATGCGTATCTCTATAACAGGAGAGCTTGAAGAGGAGATACATGTAGGACGTGCCATCTTAAAAGACAGCGGTGTTGCAAAAGATGGTCTAAATATCATCTCATGCCCTACTTGTGGGCGAATAGAGGCAAATCTTGTTGATGCGGTAGCAGAAGTTGAAAAGCGTACCAAACATATAAAAGTACCTCTAAACGTATCTGTTATGGGCTGTGTGGTAAATGCTATCGGAGAGGCTGCACATGCTGATGTTGCTATCGCTTTTGGTAAAGGAAGCGGACTTGTTATGGTAAAAGGCGATGTGGTGGCAAAACTACATGAAGATGAGTTGGTAGAGCGTTTCGTTCAAGAAGTTGAAAAAATGGCACAGAGTGAACAGTAGTGGAAGAGAATCTTTATAATCTAGCATTTGAACGCTCAATCTTAAGTTCAATAATCTTTGAACCTTCTCAATTTGATGACTTTGAGATGATATTAAAACCGGAAGATTTCTATCTTGGAGCTCATCAGGATATATATAGAGCCATCACCTCTTTAGCTCGTGCAGACAAACCTATAGATGAAGAGTTTTTAAAAAAAGAGCTATCAAAAGATAAAAAGTTTGATGAAAAAATCATGCTTGAAGTTCTTAGTGCAAATCCCATCTCAAATACACAGGCTTATGTTCATGAGGTAAAGGAGAAAGCACTTAAACGCCATCTGCTAACTCTCACAACAGAGATAAAACGGGTAACTGTAGAAGAGGAGTTACCAAGTGAAGAGGTTATAGATATAGTAGAGAAAAAACTATACGATATAACACAAGACAACCAAAGTGCCGACTTTTTAGATGCTCCAACAATCACAGATGCAACTATAGCTTATATACAAGAGATGAAAGCTAGAGGCGACAATACACTTGTAGGAGTAGATACTGGTTTTGCGGAGCTAAACAAGATGACAACCGGTTTTGGCAAGGGTGATTTAGTTATATTGGCTGCTAGACCTGCGATGGGAAAAACCTCATTTGCACTAAATATGGTGCAAAATCTTTTAGATAAAGGCAAAGGTGTCGCTTTTTTCTCTCTTGAGATGCCCGCAGAACAGTTAATGTTAAGGCTGCTTAGTATTAAAACTTCTATCTATCTTACAAAACTTCGTCTTGGCGATCTCGATGAGGGAGATCAAAAACGTCTAAATGATGCAACTTTGGCTATGCGTAACTCTAAACTTTTTGTAGATGACAGCGGCTCTGTAAATATCAATCAACTCCGCTCTCGTATGCGAAAATTAAAATCAAAACATCCGGAAATTGAGATGTGTGTGATAGATTATCTACAGATTATGAGTGGAACCAGCACAAAAGATAGACACCTTGAGGTGAGTGAAATCTCTCGTGGTCTAAAGATGTTGGCACGTGAACTTGAGATACCTATAGTAGCTCTTTCACAACTAAACCGTGGACTGGAATCACGTAATGATAAACGTCCTATGCTTAGTGATATTCGTGAATCTGGCTCTATAGAACAAGATGCGGATATTATTCTTTTTGTCTATCGTGATGATGTCTATCTCTACAAAGAGGAGAAAGAGAGAGAGAAAGCTGCAAAAGCAGAAGGTAAAGAGTTTACACCGACTTATATAGAGAAAGAGGAAGAGGATGCAGAGATAATCATAGGAAAACAGCGTAACGGTCCAACAGGTCATGTTAAACTTGTCTTTCAGAAAAAACTGACACGTTTTGTGGACACTCCAAGTTTTGGCGGTATTGAAATTTCGTATGAGAATATAGAGACAAAATCCGCAACCATGGGCATAGAAGATGCCCCAAATGTATCTATGCCCATAATCTAAAATGAGCCTAGAGCGTGTAAAGCTTTTTCATACACGCTCATTTATAATTTTTCTCTTTGTCATCTCTTTTTTAGCTCTTATATCTCTATTATTTGAGTATTACAACTTTTCAAAACTGAAAAAATTTGATGATGCAGAGATTGAAGCGGTGGTACTATCTCAACACATCAAAACAGAAAACTCAAAAACCTACAGCGTGTTAAAACTTCAAGCTTTTCATAAATTTATCTACACAACGGCTTCAAAAGATATTAAAAATCTTCGAGGCAGAACTTTAAAACTTAAAATATGGACAGAGAAATTGACTTTTCTTGAGTATTTAAAAGGCTTCTATGTCCATAGTGTTATCTTACATGTAAAGCCGGAGTTAAACTTGAAAGAGAGAGTAAGCAGAGCCATATCCGTGCAACACGACACTAATGTAACCAAAGAGCTTTATGGGGCTCTTTTCACAGCTTCGCCTATGAGTAAGGAAGTTCGTCAAAAGTTATCTGCTTTGGGGATTGCTCATCTGTTTGCTATAAGCGGATTTCATCTTGGGGTTTTATCGCTTATACTTTTAGCTCTTTTTAACAGACCATATTACTTTTTTCAACAGCGTTATTTTCCATATCGTAACAGACAGAGAGATTTAGCTATCTTAAGTGCTGCAGTTATGTTAATGTATCTGTTTTTTTTGGGTTTTATTCCTTCGCTTATAAGGGCTTTTATCATGCTTATTATCGGCTCTGTTTTTTATGAGAGACATATAAAGATTATCTCCATGCAGACTCTTGTCGTCTCTATTTTAGTAATTTTAGCTCTATTTCCGACACTCTTTTTTACTCTGGGTTTCTGGTTGTCTGTGTGTGGTGTCTTTTATATATTTATCTTTTTAAAATATTTCACATCTCTGCCAAAAATACAGATGCTGATAAGCATGAGTATCTGGGTATATATTATGATTACTCCTGTATCGATATATCTATTTAACACTTTTAGCATATACAACCCTCTGTCTATACTTTTAAGCATACTGTTTTTACCCATCTATATTATCTCTTTTGTCTTACATGTAAGCGGATATGGAGGTATGTTTGACAGCTATATTTTACGTATATTTGAGCTGGTAGATGTAAAAAACATCACAATATCTTCTACTGTTTTAGCCTTACATGTAAGCTTGTCTTTACTGTCTGTATTTTACAAAAAGGCATTTTTTCTAGCCCTCTTTTTTGCACTCTCTACCGTAATATTTGCAATCTATCAGATAGCATAACTTCAAACCGTATATAAAAACAATCCATGAGATGTATATCCATAATATAAAAAAGAGTAGAGTTGAAAATGAGCCGTATATGGTGGTGTAACTCTTGTTTATCAAAACATAAGAGATAAATCCGCTTCTAGCAAAGTTCCAGATAACAGCTATAACAAAAGAGCTTACAAAAGCAGCCTTTGAAGATGTTTTCTCTACTGAAGCTATCTTAAATACGAGAAAAAATAGAGCCCAGATGATTAGATAAGGCAACATTGCCATTATATTTATCCAACCGCTTATCATCTCATTTGAGTTTATAAGAGTATTTACCCTGTTAGAGATATAAAACGAGGCTATCAGTGCCATAGGAGTTAGAGTCAGAAGCGTCCAGTATGTTGTTATGGACTCCCAAAAAGTACGCTGACGAGTCTTGAAAATTTTACTGACTATATACTCAAAGTTTTGAAAAAACAGAAGTGCCGCAACTATTATCATGATAAGTCCAATAGCACCCAGTTTTCCGGAATTTGCTAAAAAATTATCAAGATGAGAAGCTACCGCTTCAGAGTTTACGGGTATGAGATTTTCAAATATAAAACCTTTAATAGTTTCATAATGTTCATGAAAACTAGGCAAAGAGGTAAAGATACTAAGAGTTATAACAAGCAGAGGAACTATAGTAAATATAGTATAATAACTCAAACTAGCGGCAAAGAGAGTAAGCTCTTTATCCACCATTAAAGATATTAGATATTTTGCTCTGCGGTAGAGATGTTTAAAAGTCATCTCTACTTTAGACCCATTTTGTGAGGATTTAAGATGTTGTTAGGATCAAACGCCATCTTTATATCGTTAAAAAGCTGCATCTCTTCATCTGTAAATGCCATACTCATGTATGGAGCTTTAGCAAGACCTATGCCATGCTCTCCACTAAGAGTTCCCCCCAAATCTATAGTCGCTTGAAAAACCTCCTCTATAGCTTTATAGGCTATCTTAACCTGCTCTTCATCACTTCCGTCAACCATAACATTTGTGTGAACATTTCCATCTCCGGTATGCCCAAAACATGGTATATTTACCTGATACTTATCGGCAATAGCGTAAAACTTCTCTAAAAGTTGAGGTAAAACGGCACGAGGAACGGTCACATCTTCATTTAGCTTTTTGCTACCATAAACAGATAGAGCCGGAGAGGCATTTCTTCTTGCAAACCATAGATTTGCCGCCTCTTTATCATCTTTGGCTATCTTAAAATCACTACAGCCGTTGTCTTTGAAAACCTCTTCAATTTTTGCTAATTGAAAGTTTAAATCTTCTTTTAAATTTCCATCTACATCAGTCACCAAGATAGCACCTGCATCGACCGGCAGACCTCTGTTAAAAGTCTGCTCTACCGCTCTGATTGTTAAATTGTCCAAAAACTCCATAGCAACGGGAGTGATACCACTTGCCATCGTCTTGTAAACAGCCTCCATAGCTTCTGAAACAGAGTCAAATATTCCCATAGCAGTACGGGTAAGTTTTGGTTTGGCTATCAGTTTCAGTGTTACTTGTGTTGTCACTGCCAACGTTCCCTCTGAAGCTATTAAGATACCTGCTATATTATATCCTGCAACATCTTTTATGGTTCTCTTTCCGGCTTTTATGATGTCACCGTTTGCTCTAACGGCACGGATTGCCATGACATAATCTTTTGTAATTCCATACTTTGCGGCTCTCATACCACCGGCATTTTCATTTACATTTCCACCGATAGTAGAGTAATCTTGTGAAGCTGGATCTGGTGGATAAAATAGACCGACCTCTTCAACTGCTTTTTGCAGATCCATATTTATAACACCCGGCTGAACGACTGCCACCATATTTTGCATATCTATCTCTAAAATCTTATTCATATGCTTCTCTAGTGCTAAAACAATCCCTCCGCTGCTAGGCAACGCACCGCCGGTAAAGCCACTTCCCGCACCACGAGGCACGATAATTATGCGATGTTCATTGCAGTACTTTAAGATAGTGCTGACATCCTCTTCATGACGAGGAAATACAACAGCATCAGCTTCAAATCTCTCTCTAGTCGCATCATAAGAGTAGGCTAAAAGGTGGGCTTTGTCACTATAAACATTCTCTTTACCAACTATATCGATTAGCTGTTTTAGATGTTTTTTATCAATCATGATTTCCCTTAATCTCAAATTCACTTAACAACTTATCAGAGCTATTTTTAAGTGATTTAACAAAATGATACAGTTTTATATTTTTGGAATTATTTTTTATAATAAGCTCAAGATAATAAGGCTCATAACTCTTTAACTCACTGCTCCCCTCTCCAAACCAGTTTGCTTGTATATTTTCTATCATAGAGTAAAACGGGAGTTTTACATCTTCTACTTTCATAGGAGCAGGAGTTATCTGTAGTAGAGTAAAACTTTTACAATCGAGTGTAAAGAGAGTGTCGTTTGTATGCAGATATATAAGACCCAAAGAGGCTACACCGCAAAAACCTTTAAAGTCTGTAACCAAAGGTGTAGGATGTCCACGATATGATAAAAATGCCGCAAATCCATCTGGATTTATCCAATCAATAGTTTTGATACGAGAGGTGATATTGTGATAAATATCATCACTCGGTGCAATAAGCATAGCACGTTCATAAGAGAATGCCAAAATAGCCATATCTCCCTCTCTAGGAGACCACTCTCCTTTTGGAAGTGAATTCTGTTTTAAGCCGTCATACTCACTAAAAGAGAGTGTAGCTTGTTGTAATTTTTTATCAAAACTGCTAACAACCGCATTGGCTATAATTGCACTGTGATTTTTAGTAAATTTACGCACTATAAATCCACTGACACCAACATCTATGGCTGATATATGAACAATACCTCTTCCTTTCTCCATACGTATAATGGGAGTCTCAATCGAACTAGCAAACAGATAAAACGGTAAAAAAAGAAATAAAATGAATTTCAAAGAGTAACCTTCAAATTTAAATAATTAAAGGGATTATACTGAAAAATACTTTACTACACACTATAATATACTCGGGCATATTATGGTGTAGCATTATTTTGCAACAAGTCTATAGAAACAGTCTTGTAAAAAGTTCACATTTATGTTAGTATATACTTAAAAAAGAGATTAAATTTTGCAAATTATCATCAGAAAAAGTCCAAGCACAAGTTATTATTATAGGTATTTTCATCAAGATGATGAGAACGAGAAAAAAAATCAAAGATTAGTATGAAAATTTTACTTTTAGAAGATGATAAAAATCTACATGCAAGTTTGAAAGCTTTTTTTGAGCTAGAAGGTTTTGATATTGCAAGTGCCTATGATAGTGATGATGTTTATGATTTAACATATGAAAATAGCTATGATTTATATATTTTTGATGTAAATGTTCCCGGAGATAATGGTTTTGAAGTTTTAAAATCTTTAAAAGCATCTAGTGATACCACCCCGACCATATACATAACAGCTCTAACAGATATAAGTTCTGTCGGTGAAGGCTTCGCAGCCGGTGGTGATGATTATATTAAAAAACCTTTTGACCCTGAAGAGCTTGTTATTAGAATTAAAAGTAGATATATGAGAGATGATACTATACACTACAAAGACCTCTCATATAATCCACTTACTCGTGAACTGTTAAAGAGTGGGAAAACTGTGGGTTTGGCTGATGTACTTGCCAATATCTTTCATGAACTTTTGATGCAGAAAAACAAGATAGTACCTACAAGTAATCTATATGATTTTTTACAACATCCAAATCCCAATGCTCTAAGGGTAAATCTTAGTAAATTAAAGAGTAAGTTAGACCTTGATATAAAAAATATCAGAGGTGTGGGGTATATGCTTGAAGAGTTATGAAAGAGAGTCGTTTATAAAGAGTTTTGCACTCTTTTTTAGTGTGCAGTTTCTCTTTTTGTCCATAGTAATGTATCAGCACTATCATAAACTTCTGCATGAGTATGACATGTATGTCGGTAACTCTATGATGCAGTGTCATTTAGACTTTAAGTGTAAAAAGTTTAAAAGCAAAATCGTTGCAGATATATCTACACATAAATTACATACACTCTACGAAGATAGAGATATTTATATGCTCTTTAGAGCTAAAGACGGCTATATTAAACTGTTTTTTTCGCTAGATGAATACAATAAACATAGATTTAAGATAACAAAACATGCAGCCGTTGAGTATGGAATGTATGTTTTACTTCTTATGCTTATATCTATTTTATTTTCTCTGTATGCTATTAGACCACTAAAAAAAGCATTGAAAATAAATGAGGAGTTTGTAAAAGATATTTTACACGATTTTAACACTCCTATATCTTCACTAAAAATCAATTATAAGATATTAAAAAAACATTTTGGAGAGAATGAAGCGATAGATAGAAGTGAAGATGCTATAAAAAATATCCTTTCACTTCAAAATAATCTACACTTTTTTTTAAATCAGAGTGAATTGCAAAAGCAGACTATAAATCTTAAAGAGATAGTTCAAGAGAGAGTGCTTTACTTTAAAAGTATTTTTGCAGATATAAACTTTGAAGTAGATGTTAAAAATATCAAAATATCAACAAACACAAGTGCCTTTGTAAGAGTGTTGGACAATATCATAAGCAATGCAGGAAAATACAATAAAAAAGGTGGCCGCATAAAGATAAAACTTCAAGATTCTATCTTAAGTATTGAAGACAGCGGAGTAGGTATAAAAAATGTAGATAAGATATTTCAAAGACACTATAAAGAGAATGAGAGAGGTCTAGGCATAGGCTTACATGTAGTAAAAAAACTGTGTGATGAGTTACATATAAATATCTCTCTCACATCTGTATATGGAGAGGGAAGTACATTTTTTCTTGATTTGAATAATGTAAGAGGATAAGATGATATATAAACTAAAGAAATTTTCAAAAGATATGAGTCACGGTCTAAAACAGGAGTACAAAGAGACAAAAGATATTCTCAAACATATAAAAAATAGAGAGTATAAAAAAGCTACCGAACAGGTGGGAGATATTGGTAAAATGACCTTTCTTTCTACTTTATGGGTTTTACCCGGCGGAGGAGTGCTTAGCGGAGTGCTAGTGAAATATTTTAAAAAGATTAGACCTAGTGCTTTTAGAGAAGATGAGAAGTAGATGGGTTTATACTTAGTGATAAAATCTGTTTTTTTAGTAATTGCTGTTTTTGTATTTACAGCTTGTAGTGATAATGCTACCGTTACACAATCAAAAGAGGAGCTTAAAAATGTCAACTGTATGAGACTTGTTGTCTTTCCTCCAGATAAATTTTTAAGTGAAACAGTGCAGAAACTTTATAATTTTGATGAAAACTGTAGTTATAAACTCTCAATCTCTCAAAAAAGCGGTATAGTCTGTAACTCTAATCAAAATGTGGATAAAAAGATATTAGCAGACTTTCCATCAGGATATATACGTCTTGATTTAACAGATGGTTCTAAAACTATTTTTTCTTACTACAGGGATTTAACTCGCAGAGCCGATAAAGAGGATATAAAAAAAGCGTTTAAATCTCTACTGATAAGGCTTTAATTGGTATAACTAAAAGTCCTAAATCAACTCTTAAGAAACTCTTTAATCTCTTGCATATCTCCTTCAAAAATAACCTCTAAAGATGACTTTTGTATCTGATAATCATACATTGGATCATAATATTCTCGTAAAAGAATCTCTATAAATGTATTAAAATGTGTTAAATTATCACTGCGTTGATACTCGGTTAGAGCATTGTAAAAAGTGTTTTCGAGTTTTTCATATCGCTCATTACCTAATCTTTTACGGATTTTTTTAAGGCTTAAGAGTGTCTGCTCTGCCCATTTTTGGAGACCTTCTTGAGGATATTTTTTACTAAATTCATCAACTGCATTGACAATATACTCTTGATGGATAATAGCAACTCTCTCGTGCATTGGCGTATGCAAAAGAATTAGTTTTCCACGCATAAAATTATCATACAGCTCTTTGGGAATGTAGCACTGTCCGATATTGTGACTTTCATGCTCTATGACTATATCTTTATATCCGGCATGTTTTTTCTGTATAAGTTTATAAGCGAGGTCATTTTCAAAACCTATTTGGCTGTTTTGTTGCTGTGCAAAGGCACCAAAAGAAGAGCCACGATGATGAGCAAGATTTTCAAGGTCGATTGAATTTTCAAACGCAGGTAGCAACAGTGTCTTACCAGAGCCTGTTCGTCCTCCTATTATGAGAGTATCAAGTTCTTTGGAAATTTGTAATGATTCTTGTATTAAATAATTACGAAATGCTTTATAACCACCTTTGATACGAACAATATCCCTTTTTGCCTCTTTAAGCCACTGTTGAGCAATACTTGAGCGTTGGCCGCCTCTAAAACAGTATAAAATTGCAGAAGGATTTTCTGCAATATATTCTAGCCACTTCTGTGTCCGTAGCTCTTTGCCACTATCTTGAATTAATTCTCGTGCCAATGCAACTGCCGCTTCATTGCCGCTATTTTTGTATTTGATACCTACAAGACGACGCTCTTCATCTTCTAATATGGGAATATTCGTACTATTTTTAAAAGCACCTTTTCTAAACTCAACAGGTGCACGTACATCTAAAAGAGGTGTCTCGTTTAAGACGATAGAGAGAAAGTCATCCATCAGAGCAGACACTAGACAACCTCCACATAGTACTCTCTTTTTTCTGTTGTTTTTCCGATTTTCTCAAGAGATAGACCGGCATTTTTTGTCACCTTTAAAAATTCTGCAACACTTTCTGGTTTTACAACGCACAATAGACCACCTGATGTTTGTGGGTCACAGAGAATGTCTCGCTCTTTATCACTTAAAGGGGCGATTTTATCTCCGTAGGAGTTATAATTACGCATCGTTCCACCCGGTGTGCATCCCATCTGCAGGTAATTGTGTACATTTGGAAGCAACGCAACTTTGTTAAACTCAATTAATGCACTAATATCACTGCCTTCACAGATCTCACACAGATGTCCAAGCAGACCAAAACCTGTTACATCCGTCAGTGCCGTTACTCCGTCAATCTGTGCTATCTGCTGACCGATTTTATTTAATTCACACATGGTATTGATGGCATTTTGCATATCTTCATCACTGATTTTACCCTGTTTTTGTGCTGTTGAGAGAATACCTATACCTATAGGCTTTGTTAAAAATAGCTGACAATCCGGTTGTGCCTCATCATTTCTTTTGATATTTTCATTTTCAATGATACCTGTGACTGCTAGTCCAAAGATAGGTTCAGGAGAGTCGATACTATGTCCACCGGCCAATGGAATACCCGCATCATTACATACCAAACGTCCTCCCTCGATGACCTGTTGTGCTGTCGCACTGTCAAGCTTATCTATAGGCCAACCAAAGATAGAGATAGCCATGATAGGTTTACCGCCCATTGCATATATGTCACTTATTGCATTGGTTGCAGCTATCTTGCCAAATGTAAAAGGGTCATCAACGATAGGCATAAAAAAATCAGTTGTGCTAATAGCAGAAGTGCCATTGCCAAGGTCATAGACAGCTGCGTCATCTTTTGTATCGTTGCCGACAAGAAGATTATCGTAACAGACCCTGTTGTCTGTCTGGAGAATATCATCAAGCAGTTTTGGGGATATTTTACAGCCACAACCTGAACCGTGAGAGTATTGTGTAAGTTTTATACTAGACATTTTTTACCTTTATAACTTTTTAACTGACCTTACACACCATATTATAAACTGAGTGATGCGTAAGGTTATTGTACTATAATAGCGTTATGAATAAGATAACTATACCAAATTATGCAACATTACAGCTTCAACATATCGTTTTAGATTACAATGGCACAATCGCTGAAGACGGCATACTCAAAGAGAGTGTAAAGATAGCTATTAATGAGCTTAGTAAAAGTTTTACCATACATATCATCACAGCCGATACATTTGGAAGTGTCGCAAAACAGAGTGAAGATTTAAAAATAACACTTAAGATTCTCTCAAGCAGTGAGCATACACAAGAAAAAGCAGATTATCTGCATGAGCTTGGAGCTGAGAGTTGCGTTGGTATTGGAAATGGTAATAACGATAAAAAAATGCTACAAAGTGCAGCTATAGGCATAGCCGTGATTGGAAGTGAGGGGTGTGCAACACAGGCACTACTTGCTAGTGATATTACATGTAAATGTATAGAAGATGCTTTAGAACTTCTGCAGAAAAAGAGACGTATGATAGCAACATTGAGAAAATAGTATCAAACAATAGTGATAACTATTGCATTATATATGATACAATGGCACTATGAAAAGAGAGAATATACTTATATCACTGCTACTGTTTGCATTAAGTTTTAATGCCTTACATGCGTATGTGATTGATACTTTTGATACGCACTCTTGTGCGGTAAATGAGTATGTTCAAGAATTTTCACACCCCTTAAGTGATGATATTAGCGATGATATATGCAATCTTCATTCAGCCTTTCATATAGTTTTTATCTTACCGCAATACTTACATGTAAGCAGAGATTTACTCTTACATGTAAGCCCTCAAACAGTTATAAAATCATACGATTATACGCCGGAAGATAAATTTTTAAAACCTCCAAGATACGTTTAAACCCTTTCTTACCTATAGTTATGCCCTATTTTTAGGTTTCATAACACTATTTTTACAAAAAATTAATACAAAAAGGTTTATATGATGAAATATATCCTGTTTATATCTATGCTTGTAGTGATTTTACAAGCTCAAGATTTTGAAACTTTCTTGGCAGATTCACTTCAAAGAAGTCCACTGCTTAAATCAGATACTCTCTCTCTTGAACAAGCAGATGAGAATATACAGATAGATACACGATACAAAAATCCGACCATCTCACTTGAGGTTTCAAACTTCAATAGTGATTATGGCAGTAGTGATATAGGCTATCGTGCCTCACTTTCACAGCCGATACGTCTTTGGGGTGTTTTAGATGATAGAGAAGATTTAGCCAAAGCAAAAAAGCAGGAGATTCTCTCTACGGCAAGAGTAAACCGTGCTACTTTCGTAAAAGAACTATCATCTTTATATAGTCGATATAAACGTGCAGTTAATGCAACTATATTGGCTAAAAAGGAGCTTCGTATTGCAAAAAATATTGCAAATATCTCTAAAGAGAGATTTGAAAATGGAACAATAGCAAGAGTAAAATATACTCAAGCAAGTTTAGACTTCAAAAGAGCTAAAAATTTTCTTGCACAGACTATGGCTAAAAAAACTACAGCTTATTTTAGACTTATGGGTTATAGAGGTCTAAATGAAGAGGTTGATTTGGATACCTCTTATGAGATAAAGCTTATAAAAAATGATACCATAGAAAATGCACAGCTAAAACTTTCTAAAGCCAAAACTGCTAAAGCAGAGGCGAGGGCAGAGTTGAATTCACATAAGTTAGAGTGGGTTGCACTTAGTGGAGAGTTTGAGCAAGAGCCGGATCAAAATATCGCTAGAGTCGGTGTAGATATACCACTTGCTATATTTAATACAAAAACCCAAGAGAGACAGATAGCAAAACTAGAAGCCAAAAAATCAGAGCTAATCTCTCAAAATCTGACACAAGCTCTAATGTTTAAACTGCGTGAACTTGAAGAGTCTGTAAAAACTCTTGAAGTTGTTGAACAGACATCTTCACAGTTGCTAAAATCTCAAGAAGAGCTATTGGAAGTATATGAGCAGAGCTATAAGATAGCAAATATTGACCTTATAGAGCTTCAGATTATAAAAAATCAGCTAATAGAGACAAAAGAAAATCTTTTACAGGTCACTCTTGAAAAAGAGCTAAATATCATACAACACAATTTCCTAACAGGAGCATATAATGAATAAGTTTTTACTACTTAAACTGACACTCACAGCTACTCTTTTTGCAACCAATATACCGGTTGAAAAAGTTCAAATGCAGATATTTAACCGCTCAGTAGAGTTAAATGCACAAATCATTCAATTATCAAATGCACAACAGTCCATAACTTCACTTGTTGCAGGACACTTAGAGAAATACTATGTAAAACCTGCACAGTTTGTAAAAGAGGGTGAAAAAGTTGCACTTATAGAGTCTATAGTAGTATCAAAAATGTCAGCTGATTATCTAGCTCTCAAAGAGCAGTTAAACGCTACGGGTAAAAACTACAAAGCGACTAAAAATCTTTATGAAAAAGGCATGAGTTCTATGCAGGAACTTAATAACCAAGAGATAAAACGAAGTGAGATAAATGCACAACTGACAGCTTTGAAATCTCAACTTGAAACTTTGGGTATAAAAGCAGACAAACTCACATCCGCTACGGCAAATTTTACTCTTTATGCACATAGTTCAGGTACTGTTTCGGCACTTCTAAAGCCTCTTCACTCTTCACTTAGTGTCAGTGAGCCTGTTATAAGTATAGTGAAAAACCAAGCATATTATGTAAAATCATTTCTACCGTTGGAGTATGCAAATAAGGTAAAAGTAGGAGATAAGATAGTTGTTGATTATGCAGATAGAAAAATAATCACACATATAACTCAAATCATGCCAAAAGTTGATGAACTTACGCAAAGAGTGATAGTCTTGTCAAGTATTGATGAGAAGGTTTCAGATATGTTTATAGATGTATATGTTGAGGCTGTACTTTACTACTCCAAAAGTTTTAAACATTTAGCGGTAAAAAAATCTGCACTTAGCTTTTTTAATAATGAGTGGGTTGTATTTGTTCCAAGTCAAAACAGTGAAAAAAGTACAGATGAAGAGGAAAACAGTGAAATTCCATACACTCTAAAAGTAGTAAAAATCATAACAGAAGATGAAAAATACGTTGCCATAGACGGCTTAGACAGAGATGAGGAGTATGTTAGTGATAAGAGTTATTATATAAAATCTGCACTGCTAAAATCTTCTCTTGGCGATGGCGATTAGGAGTCTGATATGTTAAACAATCTTATAGAGCTTTCGCTCAGATACAGAACTCTTGTTATTGTTCTTTTTATAACTATCTGCGTTTTTGGATACAGAGCTTATACAGAGATACCCGTAGATGCTTTTCCCGACATCACTCCCAAACAAGTTATCGTCTATACGGAGAGTCCGGGAAATTCAGCCGAAGATATAGAAAAACTTATCACCTATCCGGTAGAATCAGCACTAAGCGGCATGGCAGGTGTAAAACTTATAATGTCAAATTCAATCTTTGGACTCTCTTATGTCAGTGTCTTTTTTGAAGATGATATGGATATATATTTTTTGCGTCAATTAGTGAGTGAAAGACTCTCTAGCATAGATATTCCATCTGGTTGGGGAAAACCTGAACTAGGTCCAAATACAACAGGACTCGGTCAAGTTTTTTGGTATCAAGTAAAAGATACTACTAATAAATTCAGCCTACGTGAATTAAAAGAGATGCAAGAGTATATAGTTTCACCTCTGTTTAAATCAGTTTCAGGTGTTGAAGAGGTTGTAGGCTGGGGTGGAGATGAGAAGCAGTACAATGTTTTAATAGATACAAAAAAACTTCAAAGTTTTGATATTACCTATGATGATATTATTCAAGCACTACAAAAATCAAACCAAGCAGCCGGTGGGCAGTATCTTGAATTTAATCGTGAACAGTACCTTATACGTGGTGCCGGGCTTTATAAGAGTCTTGATGATGTTAGAAATACAGTTATTAAATCCACACAAGGACAAGCCGTTACTATAGGAGATATTTCAGAGGTAAAAGAGGCTTCCGCACCACGTTTTGGAGCTGTTAGCATAGATGCAAAAGAGGCTGTTATGGGTATGGTTCTTCAAAGAAGCGGTACAAATGCAGCAAAGGTTGTAGAAAAACTAAAAAAGAAGGTGCAAACTATAAACACAGCCTTACCAAGCGGAGTGAGCATAGATGCTATCTATGATAGAACGCAGATTACTCATAAGGCAGTAAATACTATGACATCTGCACTGTTGAGTGGTGTTGTTTTGGTGGCTATAGTTTTATTTATATTTCTTTTTGAATTTAGAAGTGCTTTTATTGTTATTATCTCTCTGCCTATATCGCTGTTAATCGCTTTTTTATTGATGGATTATTATAATCTCTCTGCAAATCTTATGAGTCTTAGCGGTCTTGCTATAGCTGTTGGTATGATTGTTGATGGGACGATAGTTATAGTTGAAAACAGCTTTAGGTTACTTCATGATAAACCAGATAGCTCAAAATTTGAGATAGTAAGTGAAGCTGCAAAAGAGGTGGCAACACCTGTAACATTTGCTGTACTTATTATCGCTGCTGTATTTATTCCGCTTCTCTCACTAGATGGATTAGCCGGAAAACTCTACACACCGATGGCACTCAATATCGTTTTTGTTATGCTAGGCTCACTCTTTGTGGCACTTGTTTTAGTTCCAGTATTGGTCTTTTTACTGCTAAAACCATCAAAATCAGCAGAAAATGTTGTTATGAAAGCTATAAAAAAAGCATATACACCCATACTGCTCTTAGCACTAAATAATGCAAAGAAAATTTTGGCACTTGTGAGTGTGGTATTTGTTATTTTAGCGTATCTACTCACTTTGCAAGGTAGAGAGTTTATGCCGGAGCTTAATGAAGAGTCTATTATGTATAGAGTTATAGCTATCCCGGGGACTGGACTCACTCAATCTTTACAGACATCTAAAGATATAGAAAAATATATATTAAAAAATTATCCAGATGAGGTCAATTCAGTGCTTAGTATGATAGGAAGAAGTGAAAAAGGAGAGACTGCACAGGCAAATTATATGGAGATTCTTTTAACGCTAAAAGATGGTATAAAAGATCTTCCAAAACTGACAAAACAGATGAGTGAGGATTTAGAGCAGACATTTACTTTTGTGCAATTTGTTCCGACACAGCCTATAGCTATGCGTATTGAAGAGCTTTTAGAGGGTGTAAAAGCGGAATTAGCCATAAAAATATATGGAGAAGATCAAAAAACATTAGATAGCATCTCAAAAGATATACAGAGTGCAATTAGCGGTGTTAGAGGTCTTGAACGCATGGAGGTGGAGACACAGCTAGGTCAGGCACAGATAAAAATTACACCCGATTATCTAGCACTCGCCCGTTATGGGATAAGTGTTGATGAGGTTATGCAGGTTATTCGTAACGGTATAGGCGAAGAGAGTGTTACGCAAAAGATTGAAGGTGTTCGCCGTTTTGGAATTGTTGCAAAGATAAAAGATTCAAAAAAGAGCATACAGGCAGTCAAAAATGTAACGCTTCGCTCAAAAAGCGGAAAACTTGTCACTCTCAATCAGATATGCGACATCTCCATAACACAAGGAGCATCTTTTATCAAAAGAGAAAATTTAAGTCGTTATATGGTGCTGTCTATGGAGATTGAAGGCAGAGATGTAGCCTCATTTGTTAATGAAGCAGATAAGATAATCAAACAAAATGTAAAGATGCCGGCAGGTTATTATATAGGCTGGGCAGGTGACTTTAAAAATATGCAAGAGGCAACACAAAAACTGATGATTATCATACCTATAACTCTATTTTTGGTTATCTTACTTCTTTATACGGCATTTAACTCTCTTAAAAAAGCGATGATTATTCTTTTAAATGTTCCTTTTGGTTTTATAGGTGGGATTATCGCACTGATTATAAGCGGTATATATCTCTCTGTTTCAGCTATTATCGGCTTTTTAGCTATCTTTGCCATAGCAATTTTAAATGGAATTGTTCTTGTAAGCTTTATAGATGAACTTCGTGCCAAATTTCCTGATGTAGAGTTAAAAACCTTACTCAAAGATGCAACACTTTTACGTTTAAGACCCGTACTGATGACAGCATTTACGACTCTCTTTGGTATCTTACCTCTGCTATATGCAACAGGTGTAGGAAGTGAGATACAGTACCCACTAGCCTTGGTAATAACAGGAGGTGTCATAAGCTCAACACTTCTAACACTTCTTATTTTGCCATCAACCTATATGCTCTTTTATAAAAAAGAGCATTAGGATACCCTATATAGATCAGAATTTGGATGATTTGGTTTTGTGATCGTTGGTTTTTTAGTCTCTTTTGTGTCATAGTGAACCACATTTTCTGCTTGTAGAGTAAATGTAGCGACAAGTGTTGCTAGTATAATTTTTTTCATCATTTTTCCTTGGTAAGAGTGCATTACACTCTAAGATTATTTAAATAGGATAAAATTTGTCCTATTTAAATATTGAGCGAATGATAGTCAATTTGTTGAGTATATAAATTGATTTATATCAAGGTTATAGTTTACTTATCTGCTGTCATCTGTTTAATAATATTCCAATTTTCTTTATATAAAGATACTTCAGATAATCTTATACTTTTACATTTTTCATTATCTAGTTTATCTGCCCAACTCATTGGTATAATGTAGCAAATTCCAACTTGTTTATCAACTGCTACATAAATGTCACAATCTTTTGATGTTATTCTTTGACCTATATTTCTTTCATGTGTATGATCAATACCTAGACCGCCTCTGTCTCTATCTTTAAAACTTACATTATTTCCAGAACTTATACCTTTTATCTGCACTCTTAAGAGTTTATCATTGTAATCAATAATTGCATCGTATCTGCTACTTCTAACATCAACGCTACTACAATTAAATCCTGCTAAAATTGCTCTTGCCACAAAAATAAATTCAGCACTATCACCGGCATTTGCGGTCATTATACCACTTTCTATGTGGTTTATATTATTGCTAAATCCATTTGTCATTGCAATATATAGTGACTTCTCGATAATCCTTTTTAAATCAGTTTTTATAAATTTAAACTCTTTTTTTAAAGTTTCATCATCTAAAAGTTTTTCAATTTCACTGATATTTAATTGTGATAATTTATCTAAATTGACT
>WFND01000073.1 GCA_015484575.1 Helicobacteraceae bacterium | reverse complement strand
GAATAAAGATAATATAGATTGCAATTATTGAAAAATAGAAGAAGTAAAAAGAGCTAAAAAGATATGACATCCGTAATTATACCTCATATATAACATTTTAGAGGTGTCCTTAAGTAATTTACTAATTGTTAACCTGAAAGGATTATACTTTTAATAACTTATCAATTAACAAGCCATTAGTTGGTAGTTATTCATACACTCCTTAAGATAAAAGTCCGTCCGAATGATTTTCGGTACGGCACCTTTTAAATCAGAAATTATTTTCCGGCTACTCTTTTAGCTTCTCTTTTACGCATTGTTGCATCAAGATAACGTTTGCGAATACGAATATTTTTAGGTGTCACTTCAAGAAGTTCATCTTCTTCTATCCACTCAAGAGCTTTTTCTAGGTTCATATCACGAGGCGGAACAAGTTTGATGGCATCATCAGCACCGCTTGAGCGTACATTTGACTGCTGTTTTCCTTTGATAGGGTTGACATCAAGATCGTTTGAACGTGAATGTTCGCCAATAATCATACCGGCGTAAACTTTTGTCTGTGGCTCAATAAACATAGTTCCGCGATCTTGAAGATTAAAGATAGAGTATGCTAACGCAGTTCCTGTCTCCATAGAGACAAGTGCGCCGTATTGCCTAGATTCAACTGTTCCAGAGTAAGGACGGAACTCTAAAAATGAGTGATTCATAACACCCTCGCCTTTAGTATCTGTCAAAAACATACCACGAAAACCGATAAGACCACGAGCGGGAATTTCAAACTCAATACGCTGAAAACCTTCACCCATAGGAAGCATAGATTTCATCTCAGCTTTACGTTTACCAAGACGTTCGATAATCGTACCGCTAAACTCTTCAGGAAGGTCTATTACCAAGTGTTCAAACGGTTCACATTTAACTCCCTCAATCTCTTTAACGATAACTTCGGGACGACTGATACCAAACTCGAAATTTTCACGACGCATATTTTCTGCCAAAACAGTAATCTGAAGCTCACCACGTCCTGAAACTTTAAATTTACCCTCTCCAACGGTTTCATAACGCATAGCAACATTTGTCTGCATTTCAGAATCAAGACGATCTTTTATCTTGTTTGATGTTACATGTTTGCCCTCTGTTCCTGCCAAAGGAGAGTCATTTACGGAAAAGACAACCGTAAGAGTCGGCTCTTCGATGTGCATAGGGTCAAGTGGCATAGGATTAGCAGGGTCAACGATAGAGTCACCAACATCAACAGTCTCTATACCTGCAATAGCAACAATGTCTCCGGCTTCAGCCGTATCAATCTCCATACGATTAAGTCCCAAGAAGCCTATAAGTTTACTAACACGACCTTTAATTTGAGCACCGTCAGCTTTTGCCAATAAGATGTTATCACCCTTAGAGATACGACCGTTAAAGATACGGGCAATTCCTATCTTACCGACATAGTTGTCATAATCAAGCGTAAAAACCTGTGCTTGAGCCGGATTGTCAGGGCTGCCGTCTGGTTGAGGTACATCATTGATTATAGATTCAAAGATACATTTAAAATCACCGCCCTCTTCTGACATATCCATCTTTGCTATACCATCACGTGCAGCGGCATAAATCACAGGAAAGTCCAACTGATCTTCTGTCGCATCCATAGCAACAAACAGGTCAAATACTTCATCAACAACACGTTCAGGATCTGCGGAGTCTTTATCTATTTTATTTATAACAACGATAGGCTTTTTACCTAAAGCCAACATCTTTTTAACAACAAATTTTGTTTGAGGCATAACCCCCTCATAGGCATCAACAAGAACTAAAACACCGTCAACCATTTTTAAAACACGCTCAACTTCACCACCAAAGTCGGCGTGACCCGGAGTGTCTATGATGTTAATCTTATGATCATTGTATCTAATAGCTGTATTTTTAGAGAGAATCGTTATTCCACGCTCTTTTTCTAAATCGTTGCTATCCATTGCTCTCTCGTCATGATGTTCATGAGCTCCAAATGTACCTGATTGTTGTAACAGACCATCAACTAATGTTGTTTTACCGTGGTCAACGTGTGCGATAACGGCAATATTTCGTATCTTTTGCAAAGGGCTTACCTTATATCTCTGAAAGTTAGCAGAGAAGAATTTTCGCGATTTTACCCAAAAAGATGTTAAAAGAAGGTTGAGCAGAGCAAAATCAAATATAATGTTTTTAAAATGTTACATGTAAACCGTTCTTGATGGTGTATAGTATTAGATGGAATGATTATTGCTTTTTATCTCATAATTAACATGTAAAAAAGGAGTTGGTTATGATTGTCGTTAGTGCAAAAGAGACAAAAGAACCCTCTGGATTATCTCAGCTTTTGCTTGGAAATGAGGCTGTGGATGATAGTAAATTTTCTAAATTTTTAGAATCTTTTCAATTAAACAGTGCAGATATAAAAACTAAATTTATCAATCCGGATATGATTGTAGTAGATGCTAAAAGCTCTAACACAGATGTTATAGATGATAAAAATATTAAAACAGTATTGAAAGATACAACTCTCTTAACGCTTCTTCAAGGCGAAGATAGTACAAAAACACAAGAGTTGCAAAAAAGTGAGATACAATTTATACATCCTAAGATGATAAATATGCTTACTAGCGAAGATATAAAGCTTGTTGTAAAATCTGCTAAAACATATCTAAAAAAGCAGATTGAAACAGTTGTAAGAGAGCAAAATATAGATCTGAAAAATCTTCCTCAAACCCTTAAAGGTTTAACAACAATGGCTGAAAAGTTGGGAGTTAATCTGCAAGAGATAACGCTTGAAGATATAGCTTTACCAAAAATTCAAGAGAAGATTCTTAAAGCAACAGGTACAAAAGAGAGTATTCCTCTTTTAGATATTAAAAAGCAAGATAGACAACTTCATATCTCATCGCTAAGAACAGCTCTTGTATCTAAAAAGAGTGATGATAGCGGTAAAAAACAAGAACCGCTGCAAAAAGCTTTACATGTAAGCGAAAGAGGAGCATTTCAACAGGCTTTACATGTAAGCGAAGTGAAAAAACAAGAGACACCGATTGTCAAAACTACTGATGAGTCGAAAATTTTTACTTCAGATAATAATATTAAAATGATGGAAAAAGCTGAAGTAAAAACCGATTCACTTTCAAGTATATTGCAAGATGACAGCTCGGAGAAAAAAAGTGAAAGTTCGCACACAAAGACAAACATATTAGAGGCAAAAGTATCACAAAGTAGTTTTGTAAATGTTTCTAGTGCGGACTCTATTGATGTAAAAGCTAAAGAGGCACAACAGATGTTACGCCACTTCTCTGTAGATATTAAAGATGCGGTAGAAAACTACAAACCACCATTTACACGACTTAAAATGACACTCAATCCTGCCAAATTGGGTGAGGTTGATGTGACCTTGGTACAGCGTGGAAACAATGTTCACATTAATGTTAGTTCTAATAACACGGCACTAACAATACTAGCACACAATGTAAACGAACTTAAAACACAATTGGCAAATAACGGTGTGGTAAACACAAGTATGCAATTTAGCACTTCTCATGGAGAACAACAGCAACAAGAGGGTCGTCATCAGCAGTTTCAAGTTTACAAAGATTTGGAACAGATGAGTGAAGATGAGCTTGAGACAATCACTTCAATGCAGATTACTCTTCCAAGATACGTATAAAAAGGATATATTATGGCAATAAATAATGCAACTTCAGCAACGAAGACAAGTTTAACAAACGCACCGGCAGGAACAAACCCAAAAGGTATATTGGGAAAAGATGATTTTATGAAACTGCTTTTAGTTGAGTTAAGGTATCAAGATCCGACGCAACCCATGGATACCGAAAAAATTCTTTCGCAGACATCACAACTAGCTACGCTTGAATCGGCAGACAATACAAATAACTCACTGGATAAATTGGCTAAATCTCTTCAAAGCAGTCGAAATTTCTCTACAATATCAGCTATTGGAAAGATGGCAGATACCGGCAGCAATGCGATAGTTTATGAAGATGGAAAAAAGTCTAAATTTGAGCTATATTTTTCTGATGCAGCCAAAAGCGGAACAGTTAATGTTTTAGATGTAGATGGAAATATAGTCTCAACCATACCTATTGAAAATATGGATCAAGGAGTGAACTCTATCGAGTGGAACGGTAAAGACTCCAAAGGCAACAAAGTTGATAATGGAATGTATTATATAACAGCAAAATACAGTGATGTTGATGGAAAAGAGCATAAGACCCGTGTAGGCAGATACCCAATAGAGTCAGTTCGATTTGACGGTGATAAAGCTCTTGTAAAAATTGGCTCATCATATATTCCATTTACGGATATTAAAGAAGTTACGCAAGGATAAGTTATGAATCAGGCATTTTATAGTGGAGTATCCGGTATGCAGTCACATCAGACAGGCATTGATGTAACTGCGGATAATTTGGCTAGTATAAATACTGTTGGATTTAGAGGATATAGTGCTGAATTTTCTAATATATTTGATGATGTTATGGGTAATTATGATACAAAATTAAATCTATCAGAGAGTGTCGGTTACGGCTCATATGTAAACGCTATTAGTATGAATGAAGAGCAAGGTTCGTTGATGATAACCGACTCTAGCACAGATGTTGCCATACAGGGTAACGGTTGGTTTGGTGTTCAAGATGCAAGTGGAAAGACTCTATACACTAGAAACGGATCGTTTGCAACAGATAAAGATTATAATCTTGTATCTCGAAGTGAGGGCTTTAAGGTTTTAGGCACATTGGGCAACAATATGCAAAACGGTGTTTTAACGCAAGAGTTAAGCGAAGTTCCTTTAACAGAGGTCAGTAAACAAGTTCCTCTAACTTTTCCAAAAGATCTCTACTATCCTGCTACAGCAACAACAAAAGTTGATTTTTTTGGAAATTTAGGCATTAAAGACACTGCACAGACTATGAGTTCGGCTGTTGTTTTGGCCGATGGTGAAAAACGTACATTACAGCTAGTATATACTAAAAGTAAAAAGCAACCGTCTGAGGGTATAGATTGGGATATAAAAGCGACAATAAAATCGATAGATGGAGCTACGACATACTCAACACAAGATGGAAAAGTATCTTTTAACTCTTCTGGAAAGTTATTGACAAATACATTGACAAGTATAGATAACAACGGTGCGCCATTGGCTATAAATCTCGGCACCGGATATGAAGGTGTTATCTCAACAAGCCAAAAAGCGACATCATCTCACTCTGTAAATAACGGAGTAGATAGAGGAGAGCTTATCGGTTATGATATTAATCTAAACGGTGTGGTAACTGCCTCCTTTACAAATGGACGCTCTAGTGCGGTAGCAAATATCGCTCTTTATCACTTCTCTAACGAACAAGGTTTGGATCGCTATAGTGGTACGCATTTTGCTGAAAGTTCCAACAGCGGAAAAGCTATATTTTATAAAAATTCAGACGGAAAATCCATTTTAGGTGCAAATATATTAAATCATAAACTGGAAAATTCAAATGTAAAGATGGAAGTGGGTATGACACAGCTTATAATCTTACAACGTGCTTATAGTGCAAATGCAAAGAGTGTCACAACGGGCGATGAGCTTATTCAAAAAGCTTTAAGTATGGATGCCTAACACATACT
>WFND01000072.1 GCA_015484575.1 Helicobacteraceae bacterium | reverse complement strand
GTATTTTATTTATAGTAGGCTGGCCATTTACCTCTCTTTATCTTATAGGACTTTTAGTAGGTTTTAGTCTTTTCTTTGATGGAATTGCACTTCTTGCAACTAGTTCTATCTTTAAAAAATTAAATAGCTAAGATGAAAGAGAATAAAAAAGCCTTTGGCTTATGGAGTGCTGTCTTTTTAGGCATTGGCTCTATGGTCGGTGCAGGTATCTTCATCGTTATTGGTCAAGCAGGAGCTATGGCAGGAAACATTGTCTGGCTCTCTTTTGTGTTTGGTGGTATTATCGCTCTTTTTAGTGGCTATTCTCTTGCAAAACTTGCTGTACGATACCAGTCTCGTGGGGGTATTGTTGAGTACCTTGTACAGGGATTTGGAGAAAACATATTCTCTGGTTCTATGGGTGTTATGTTTTACCTCTCTCAGCTCATTGCCGTTGCTGCTGTTGCCAAATCTTTTGGTACATACAGTGCTACTTTTATGGCTCATGGCGATACACTATGGATTAATATTTTTGCAGTTGGTGTTGTTGTTCTTTTTACACTCATAAACCTTATTGGTGCTTCTATTGTTGCAAAATCTGAAAATTTTATTGTTATAGTAAAGCTTTCTGTTCTTATAACATTCGCTATTGCAGCACTCTTTACCATAAAACCTGAACTTTTAAGTCTGCATGATATGCCACCTCTTAGTGGTATGGTTTTTGCCATTGGTATCACTTTTTTTGCCTATCAAGGCTTTAGTGTCATTACAAACACTGTTGAAGATATGGATAATCCAAAAGTCACCATGATGAAAGCTATGTTTATCTCACTCCTTTTTGTAGCGGCTCTGTATATTCTTACAAGTATTTCTGTTCTTGGGAATTTATCGTTAGAAAAAGTTATAGAGACAAAAGATTATGCTCTAGCAGAAGCTGCTAAACCTATTTTTGGAGAGTGGGGATTTAAAATTATGGCAGCTACTGCTCTTTTAGCAACGGCTTCAGCCATAAACGCAACGCTCTATGCTGTTTCAGATATTGGCTACACCATGGCAAAAGATGGAAATCTTCCAGAAGTTTATGAATACCATATTTACCAATCATTTGATGGTTTAATTATAAGTGCGTTACTTATCATTCCTATGATACTCTTCTTTAATCTTACAGAGATTACCACTGTTGCTGCCATTGTTATGCTTATAGTACAAGGAACTACGCACATTGCACATCTAAATCTCATCAAAGAGACAGGGGCAAAACGCTCACTTGTTATCGTAGCAATATTAGCAATGTTTGGAGTCGCAGGACTTACACTCTACTCTACTTACAAAACTATGCCAGAAATCGCATATTATCTTATAGCTACTTTTGCTATTGCATTCACTGCAGAATTTTTACTATGTCACATCCGTGGGCGTACTATTTTAAAACAGACAATGTAAAATTGTAAATTTTGTCATCCCTCTCTAAGAGGGAATATTAAGAAAAGTTTTTACAAAGTGATGCAATCACTAAAGCATACTCATCATTCGCGAGTTCTGCTATTTTTTCACCAATCCTCTGTTTAGAAAGTGTTCGGACTTGGTTGATTAAAATATCAGAATCTTGATTAAGATTGCCTCGTTTAGATATTCTCATACGATATGGCTCCATATCGTCAATTAAATCAGTAGATAAAGGCATGAGTATTACAGTATCTAATACATCATTCTCATCATCATTAGATATTATGACTGCAGGTCTAATTTTTCCTACCTCATGACCTTTTTTAGGGTTCAAATTTACTGTAACAATATCACATTTCTTAAAGCCCATCATCAACTCCAAGTTCTGCAAATTCTAAATCTTGATGCTCTTTAAGTCTTTTAAGTTTATCAAGTTTTTCTTCTCTATCTATCTTATCAATTATTGGTCGAATATAACTTTCATATTTTGCAGATATATAATACCCTAGTGTAATATGTTTTCGTTTATCTACAATCTCACCTATATCCATAGCTTTAATAAGAGATGGTTTGGTTTGAATATCTGTTACTCCATAACTTAGCATTTTATATCCTTTGTCTAATCTATATGTATTATAACT
>WFND01000071.1 GCA_015484575.1 Helicobacteraceae bacterium | reverse complement strand
ATATTACTCTATATTTTGTTCTAAACATACGCAATCTAACTCTATAAGCATGAAAAAAGCTCTGCATTGCCAATGGTAGTGTCACCATAAGATATGGTGCAAACATAGCAACATCAACACGCTGTCTAAAAGAGAGCAATAGGGAGAGAATAAAAGCAGAAGCTCCAACGTAAAATATCTCCTCTCTTGGACCTATCAGAGCACGTCTATACAAAACATAAAAAAGATATAAAAAAACGATTGGTGAAAATATAACCGCATATATACCCAATGTGTCTAAAAATTGACCCTGTGGAGCACCGCCAACATCAAAACCATATCTTAATAGTGATAGAATAAAAAGAGTTGCACTTATAGAAAATAGCGTATGTTTTCTATGTTCATACGCATAAAAGCTCACTCCCAAATATAAAAATATAAACCCCTCATCTATAAATAGTAAAAACGGTAATAGAAAATATGAGAGTTTGTAACATTTTTGCGTTAAATATATATACAGCATTACTAAAAACAGAATCAATCCTGCATCATCTACCAAAAGAGCTGCACTGTTTATTCCCGGTAAAAGCATGTATATTCCGATAAGCCACAATCTATCGTACTCATATTTTATATAAGGCTTTGATATGGCATACAGAAGTATCACACTTAATATATGCAAGATAATCATCGGCAATCTTAAGGCAAAATTATTTTGACCGAAAATTGATGTTGAAAAATTTATAATGTAATGTATAGCCGTAGTTTCATTAAAAAATATCTGAGCTTCGTGATAACTGATAGATAAGCTAGGAATCACATATACAAGCAGTAAAGCATCTACAGACAAAAGAGTAAAAAATATAAGACGATTTCGCATAAGTAATTATATCTTAAGATATAGACATTTTACTTTACACACTCTAAAAAAATTCTATCTCATCTTCAGCTGTATCATTTTCTTCATCATATTCTATATATTGAATTATAGTGTCAACATTACTAAAAAAGGAAGCATTTAAAAAATTTGGATCTGCAATGTTATTTTCAAAAATCTCTCTTCTCCAAAGCATTAAGTCATTAACGAAGCCCTCTATTAGAGTAGAGATATTTAAAATCTTCTGCTTATCTTCAAATAGTAACTCCGCATTGTCGGTAAAACTGTTTCCCAATTTAAAAATATAAGCTCCCAAATCTGCAAATATAGGGTAAGAGATCAATAGATTTCCATACTTACGAACTTTTTCACCTAAGATCAGAAAGTCATCTACACTTTTTTGATTATTCATAGTTACTGTTATGGCAAGGTTTTCTATCTCTACTTCCAAGTCTTGTAACTCATAAATATCATGTTCAAATACGTAATCACAATAATCTATTACTTCACTACTCTCTTGAGGTTTCTCTTGTTGAACCTCTTCATCTACGATATTTTCACTCTGCTCATATAGTTTCATATCCATATAATTAAATATTACGCCTTCAAAATTTTTATCTAAAATCAGAGAGAGTTCATCAAATAGTTCATGATTAAAACGGTATTTCTCAAAAACAAAAGATGTCATAATATTTTTAAAATTGACACATATAACAAAAATACTATCTAATGGTAATTTTTTTTGCTTTAAAAATTCAAGCATTGCAATGATAACAGGACAGTTACCAAGCTCTTTATCTCCTTTTACAACACCTATAAAATACTCAAGAACTTTTATTGCGTAGTGTGTTCTGAAAAACTCTTCATCTATTACATGTAAGCGTAATTTCTCCTTTACACCTCCGCTATCAACCCACCTTTTAGTTATATCATCTTTATGAAGTTCTATATCATCTATAAACTCTAAAACCGTTTTAACACTCTCTTTTTTGTCATGTTCTTGCATAAGCATTATATTTGATTCTTCAACCTCTTTACAATAACGCTCTACCATCTTTCTATCATATATAGCCTGAGTCGCTTTATAAAGGAGATGTTTAAGCGACTCTAACTCTAAAGGCTTCACCAAAAATCCATGCACTCCTAGATTTATAGCTTCACTTAGATAATCTATCTCATTGTGAGCAGTTATAAAGATAATAGCTTGTGTAAAATTTTCATGGGCTATATTTTTACTCATCTCTATACCGTTAAGATGCGGCATGTTTATATCTGTAATAACCAAATCATAATAAGAATCATTATCTTTATAAAATGAGATGTATTTTTCAAATCCATCATTTCCATCTTCTGCTAAATCGACCTGCTTGAAATAATGTGAAAAAATCTTATATGTAGAATTTCTAATAGTTTCACTATCCTCAACATACAAAACGGTTAAATTTTTGGAATACTCCAAAATGAGCTTATTATCAATCTGCATAATTCCTCTTTTAATTACAAGTATAAAGAAATATTATATCATAGCTGTGTTAATTTAACAATAAAACAGACACCTTCATCGCTATTTCTTACATGTAAACTGCCTTTGTGATGATCTTCAATAATAATCTTTGACATATACAGACCTAAACCGCTGCCATTTTTTTCATATTTGGTTGAAAAATAGGGATCAAATATTTTATTTAGTATCTCTTTTGGTACTCCCCCTCCATTATCACATATTTTTACAACAACACCTTGTTCATCATCTTTACATGTA
>WFND01000070.1 GCA_015484575.1 Helicobacteraceae bacterium | reverse complement strand
GTGTATAAGAGACAGGTATTTGAAGTATTATCAAAATTTGAGTTTGAATTTGATATGATTTTTGCAGATCCGCCATATTTTTTATCAAATGATGGCTTAACAATTAAAAATGGAAAAATTACAAGTGTTAATAAAGGAAAGTGGGATAAATCGTATGGGCTTGAAAAAGTAAATAGATTCAATAAAAGATGGCTTTCACTGATTAGAGATAAGATGAAGCCAAATGCCACCATTTGGATAACTGGTACTGCTCATAATATCTTTAGTGTAGGACAGATGCTTTTAGAACTTGATTTTAAAATCTTGAATATAATTACATGGGAGAAGACAAATCCTCCTCCAAATTTTTCGTGTCGTTATTTTACTCATTCAACTGAGCAAGTAATTTGGGCAAGAAAAGAGGAAAAAATTCCCCATTATTTTGATTATGAATTGATGAAAAAACTTAATAATGGAAAACAGATGAAAGATGTTTGGAAGTTCCCTGCAATTGCTAAGTGGGAAAAGAGTTGTGGTAAGCATCCTACACAGAAGCCTTTATCTTTATTAACAAGAATTATTTTAGCATCAACAAAAAGAGGAGATTGGATACTAGATCCATTTACCGGAAGTAGTACAACAGGAGTTGCTGCAAACTTATTAAATAGAAAGTTTTTGGGAATAGATAAAGAATTAAAATTTTTGCAAATAAGTGAAGCGAGAAAAAAAGAGATTGATAATATAAATATCGCTCAAGTGTATAAGTCAAAAATTCAAGGCTTTTATGATAAAAATGAACCACAAGCAGAGTACAGTATAAATGAAATACAAGACACTATTAGTCATTGTATATAACGTTATTCTGCTCTACTTTATCAAAGGTATCTTTGTACTAAAACTGAGGCTGTAAAAATGGAATAATCTGTTTTTTACGACTAAGTACTCCATCAAGCCAAGCTTGAGAATTTTCTAGTTTTACGTTAAAGGCTTTTTCTATTTTTGATTCGTC
Source organism: Helicobacteraceae bacterium (assembly GCA_015484575.1). Taxonomy (GTDB): domain Bacteria; phylum Campylobacterota; class Campylobacteria; order Campylobacterales; family Sulfurimonadaceae; genus S010-53. Next base: position 10,784 of record WFND01000070.1, on the reverse strand, counting down.
ATTACTAACTACCAAAATTTGAGAGCCTTCGTTCATAATATCTGTTAAAAGAAGCATTACCGTGTGTAGTGAACCCTCTTGCTTTAGTTTTTTAAGATCACTGAAAAGTTCATCTTTTAAGTTGTCAAAAACACTCAAATCAACAACTTCAAGCTGTCCTACTCCTACTTTTTCACTGCCCATAGCAAACTCTTTATAATCACGAGTCGTCAGCTCACGAGCTGTTGCACCGCTGACAGCAGATTTGACGATAAACATCTCCATGCCTAAAGCTTTATAATCCTCAATACCGGCAATTTTTGCTAACTCTTTACAGGCTTTTGTATCTGCTTTTGTACATGTCGGAGATTTAAATATAACCGTATCGCTTAGTATCGCACACAGCATCATACCGGCTATATTTTTCGGGATTTCTATGTTGTGATAATCGTACATCTCTTTTATGATGGTGTTTGAACAACCAACAGGACGTATCCAGCACTCAAGAGGTGTTGAAGTTGTCAAATCACCCAACTTATGATGATCTACAATACCTAAAATAGTAGCATCTGAAATATCTTCAGGAGCTTGTCCTAAATCAGAAAAATCTACGATATAGACCTTTTCACCTGCATATGATGTTTTAAGTTCAGGAGCAGTTGCACCAAATTTATTTAATATAAACTCTGTTTCGGGTGAGATTTTACCTTGACGTGTAGCGATAGTATCCTCGCCAAGTGCATTTTTAAGATAAGAGAGTGAGATAGCTCCGACTATAGAGTCTGAATCTGGGTTTGTATGTCCAAAAATATATGTCGCCATAACTGTTTAGCCTTTTTTAAAATTTAAACGTGATTATAGCAGATTGTTTTTCAACATTTCGTTTTTTAGACTCTCTTTGTTTACCTCTTTATCGTGCAGAGATTTTAGAGGCATGTCACGATTATAAAAAATTTGTGCCGGTATCATGTAGTTTGGCAGATGTTTTTTTAGTTCAAAAATAATCTCATTTTTTGCCAATTCATGCTCTGCGTTATAGACTAGAATTATCTCCTCTTCTATTTCGCTGTTTTCAACTGAAAAGACACTACAAGATGAGATAGCCGGTATATTGTTGTATATGACACTCTCTATCTCATAGGGACTTACTCTGTAGCCTTGCGTCTTTATCATGTCATCTTTGCGTGATACAAAGTATAGATAATCCTCCTCATCTTTATATACATAATCTCCACTTGCAACGACTATCTCATCTGTTAAGCCGTGATCTAGTTCTATCACTTTTTCTAAGATTTTTATGCTTTTAAAACGTCTGTCTGTCTCATCTTGAGCATTCCAATAACCTTTGTATATACATGCTCCTCTGTGAATAAGCTCTCCAACTTCACGAGCCTCACACTCAAAACCATCTTCATTTATGATATACAGTTCAACATCAGGAATAGCTTTTCCTATAGAATTTGGACGGATGTGAATCTGTTTTGGTTCTAAAAATGCGGAGCGAAAAGCTTCGCTTAGACCGTGCATAGAGTAAAACTCGGCATTTTTAAAGTGGGTGTTAATATTTTTAATCATTAAGTTTGTGATATTACCGCCGGAAGATGTTATGGAGCGTACATTTTTAAGATGTTCAAAATGTGGAATTTTATGTATGTCATCATCAAATATCTGTGTTATATGGATAGGCATAAGAGCTAAAATGGTTATCTTATCATTTATAATATGGTTAAAAAAATCGGCAGGTAAGACAAATTTGTGAATAGCAAGAGTTGCTTTTGCATACAAAGCGGTAAATATCTGATTTAAGCCGTAATCTAAGTTAAAACTAAGCACCCCTGATAGAATGTCATCTTCTCTTACATGTAAGTAATTAGAGACAACTCTAGCACCGTCTATAAGATTTCTATGTGTTATAACTATACCCTTTGGATTTCCGCTAGAGCCAAAGGAGTAGGTGATAACGGCATTATCATGTCCATTTATCTTACATGTAAGAGTTCCGCCATAGCACTTATACATCTCATCAAAAGAGACATCACTATGTTTATTTGCTTTATATGTGATAATCTTTCCACTAAAATCTAAAGCTTTAAGAGCATCTATCTTGTACTCATCTGTTATGATACATGAGATTTGACAGTCATCTACGATATGTTGTACCTGCTCAGCCTTTAGCAGTCTTGTTATAGGAACAAAAACATAATCACTTGAGAGCAGTGCCAATATAGCAATGACCTGCTCAGAACATTTGTGCGAGTATATTCCGACTCTGCTGCCTTTTTTAAGTTTTAAAGTTGCGAAATACTCTGCTACTTTATTTACTTTTTCAAAAAGTTCGCTATAACTAAAACTCTCTTGGTTAAAAATAAGGGCTTGTTTATCTGCTGAAGTTTTTAGTGCATTTTCTAGTAGATGTCTTATACTGTTTACTGACATTTTAGCTTCCTTTTAACATTGTAAGTGTCCATATTTTGTACTCTTTGTCTAGTATGAGGGTTGGAATATTATTAAAATTGAAAAGTTTTTTATAGAAAAATTTAACAATCATATCTACATCTTCTTGAGAGAGTATCTTAGTGATACCTCCTGTAAAGATGATAGAGTTTAATTTTTCAAGTTGCAGGTTTACATATAGGTTGTGGTGCAAAGAGGTTTTGTAAAGAACTAAAAATATAGATAGCAGCATTAACACCCTTGTTGCATTTTGGCTATGCTCTTCCAAGATGTTTTCTGTAACATTTAGATACTCTAAAAGTTCATAAACGTACTCATTGTTTTTAGCACTAAAGACAAGAGAGTCACGAGATTTAAAGACACCGAGCTTTTTAAATACCAGCCTGTCATACTCACTCTCACTGACAATATTGTCGATAACCAAATCACGAGAGTAGTGAATATCGGTGGTTGCTCCGCCAATGTCTATTAAAATAAAAGGATCAGCCACATCAAAAGTCTCATACATCATACCCATTGAACTGTTTACGATGTAAGGAGTAGAATATATCTGGTTTGCCGTAAATTCATAGAGCTGTTTAATATCTTCTTTACCCATTATATCTTGCTGATAGAGGTTTGTAAGATAACTTTTAAGCTCTTCACCTTTAACTTTTAGCTTATCCGTGATGATATTTTGCATTATAAAAATATTTTCTATATTCTCTTTTAAAAAATCGTGGCTTTTATCGCTTCCTACATAGACGATATTGTGATAACTTATCTGCCTTATATAGTGTAAAAGTTTCTCATCAAAAATATTTTCAACACCGTCAATACCACCGACAATAATAACAACATCTATCTGCTCCAATGGAGGGGTATATTCATCTATATGAGAGTATAGTACGGTATCTATGATATTTATACCTGCATTATAAGCGATATTTGTGGCATATTTTAGACTAAAAGAGTGGGTAAGACCTATGATTAAAGTGCTTAATCCACCATTTGCGGAGCTACATATATGAATATCTTCTTTTGCGTATTGAGATAAAATATCTCCACATCTGTTTTGAAAATCATCAAATATATTGCGTTCAAAATTTCTAAAATACTGCTCTATCTTATCTTTTTCACAAACCTTAAAATAGGTACTTCCTATATCTATGAGTATCTTGCTCATAACATAACTCCAATATCTTGGATTATCTTCTCTACTACGGATTCACCTTTTGAGAGTCTTATCTTCTCTCTGTCAAACTCAAAGCTTTTTTGAGATAGCGGAAGATTTCCTTTGTTGTAGATACGGATATTTCCTTTGTCATCTCTAACCGTGATAACTTGATTATTATTTATGATGTGTGGAGAGAACGGTATATCTATATAACCTTTTTTGATAGAGTTAAATACCTTACGCCAGAGAGTATCTGCACTATCATTGAAAACAGCCTCTAGTATCTCATCGACTTGAAGTGTAAGATTTTGCTCTTCTGCTTCATCATGAACATTTGGCAGACCTTTTAGCATATTTAGCGTATATTTTACATTTGCAACGGCTTGTGCGTTTGACTCTTTTGTCGGAATTCCAAAGGCTTCATCTCTTGTCTTTGTGATAATCTTATCTGCTCCTACCATAGCCGCTATAACGGTAGAGGTATTTATGAGTGAATCAGAGTATGTTTTATTATAAGGAAAAGCACCCATCCATTGATGATAGACAAGGTTTATAACAGCATCATCATGCCCAAATTTATCCGCATATTTACGAGCCAATTTCTTTATAACGTTTGATGAGACTATATCTTGATTCATAGAACCTGTCTGCGAAAAGCTTACAGAGAAAGACTTAACACCCTCCTCAAGAGAGAGAAGCATCTCTAAAAGCTGTATAACAATAACAATAGCAGGAGGTTGAAGCGTAGCACTAAGAGGACCGAAAGATTCACGATTTATAGGCTCGTTGAGTTTAGAATACTCCGCACATACACGCTCAACATATTTCCAGTACAAGAAGGCTTTATCGAGGGGAAAATTTTTAGAGTATGGCAATAGATAGGTGATAGGACCACCCTCTATCTCAAAGATACCGGAAGCTAGGGCAGTCTCTATAAGAAGTCTCGCATCCGGTGTTCCGTGACGCAGACTTACGGGTGTATCATAATGTACCATCATCTTTCTTGTAGTTCTGTATCCATGATTTACAAGAGGGTAGCCATTTAACATATTTGTATCATTCTCTTCAGAGAGAGCCAACATCTTTTTAGCCATAGCATAATCATTTAGACGTGTGTTTGAATCTATCGTCAGTGGCAGTACATCTACATTTGAAGCTTTAAACTCTCCATACAGCTCAAAAACTTTGTCATAAGTCGGGAAACCTCCACGAGGCTGTACTAAGATATTATCGCGAGTTTTAAATTTGTGAGATATAAAGAGATTTTTACTAGCTCCTTTGATAAACTCTTTTACTTCATCAAAATCAAAATTATCTATGTATTCGTTTGAGACTATTATCTCTCGTTCACGTTGCAGTAGAGTCATGAACGCTCTTTTAAGAAGGCTTCAAGTTTGTCAAGCCCTTCATTTAGGTCACTCTGATGTGAAACCAAATCAAAACCGTAGTTTTTAAACTTTGGAATAATCTCATCTATGCTTACTTCACCGACACTTAAGTTGCCACCTATCATGAAAACTACTTTGCTAAGGTCAAATCTGTTTTTTAATATACCCAAATCTCGACACCATCCCTCTGCTTCACCATTTAAAGAAGAGATAAGAAGAACATCTGCATCAGTTTCGATAACAGCATCAACAAACTCTTCAAGATAGGTATTTACGCCAAGATTAAAGACATCAAAACCTCTCTCTTGAAGGGAAATATCTATCAATCTGTTAGCAACAACATGAATATCATTGCCAACTACACCCGTTACTACTTTCATATATAACCTATTTTTTTGAATGTGATATTTTATCCACTATTGAGTAAAATTACAGTAAAGGATTGGAAGATGGAATTTTTTACAGCGGATTTATGTGATGCAAATGCAGATAATGTGCAGATAGCACGTCCGGATTTTACAAATTACGGTGGAGCAAAAAGATGTTTTGGTCCTATTAGAACTATTAAGCTAAATGAGCATAATGCAGATTTAATATCAATGTTGCAAGAAGATGGAGAAGCACATGTTGCCGTTGTAGATGTAAATGGTGACTACTGTGCGGTAGTGGGTGAAAATCTTATGAAATTTGCCGCACAAAATAACTGGGCAGGTATAGTTATAAATGGCTATGTAAGAGATATTCATATAACAAAAACCATAGATGTCGCACTGTTTGCACTAGGAACATGCCCATACAAAAGCCCAAATAAAGCACCGGCAAAACGTGGTGTTGAAGTTGTTTTTGGAGGTGTAGCTTTTAGAGAGGGTGAGTATCTTTATGGAGATGAAGACGGTATCGTAGTTTTTGCAAAAGAGCAGGTCATTTAAGAACAATTTTTATACAGCCTCTCTGCTTGATGTGCAGATGTCTCTGATTTATGATAACGACATCTCCATCAAGTTCAAGCATATTATGCTCATTTTTCAAATCTATATCTATCTTATCAATATCTGAGTAAAAGCTACCAAATTTTTTTATAAATTTTAGTGGAGTAAAGATAAAAAAACGTGATGAACTCATAAGCATGAAAGGTGTCATTATAAGATGCACGGGTAAGAGAAAAAGTACAGATAAGATATATTTGAAAATACCGTTTTTTAGCCATCCAAACCTAAGTGTTTCAGATAGAAAAATATGCTGTAAATCTCCCATATTTCCGGCAGAAAAGAGAAAAATCTCATCATTTAAGCTAAAAACTGCCTGTTTTTCGGTACTTACGCTTTTTCTATCTTCAAGTGAAGCTAAGATATTTTCAACTTTTGCCACTTTGTGAAGTTTGGCAACAACATTGAAAGAGCCTGTAGGATTTAAAATAAACGGAGGCAGATTTTCATCTGCATGTAACTCTTTAACAACTCTTCTAATAGTACCGTCTCCACCGTTAATAATGATATATGAATATTGTCCAATATCATCAATCATCGCTAATGATGAAGCATCTATGTATGTAATGTCTAAATTTTCATGTCTTATATCTCTGTTTATAGATAATATCTTCATTTTTGGGCTTTTTAATTTTTTTAGTATGATAGCGATATATTTGTTATATTAGGTATAATTGCAAAAAACTTGAGGCTATGATTTATGACATTGGTAGAAAAAGTACATTCCGGTGAACGTGTTGATTTTGATGAGGCTTTGGCTCTTTATGAGTTAGATATTTTTACACTTGGAAAATTGGCTGATGAACGCCGTCAAAAACTGCATGGAAAAAAGAGCTATTTTAATATAAATCGTCACATAAATCCGACAAATATCTGTAAAGATGTCTGTAAATTTTGTGCCTACTCCTCAAGTAGAAAAAATCCAAACCCATACACCATGAGTCATGATGAGATTTTAAATATCGTTGATGACATAGTAAAACGTGATATAAAAGAGGTTCATATAGTCTCAGCACACAACCCGGATACGGGATTGCAATGGTATCTTGAGATTTTTAAAAAGATAAAAGAGAGATACCCAAGTTTACATGTAAAGGCACTGACAGCAGCAGAAATAAACTTTTTGGCACAAGAGTATAACAAATCTTATGATGAAATTTTGGATTTAATGATAGAGTATGGCGTAGATTCTATGCCCGGTGGCGGTGCTGAAATTTTTGATGAGAAAGTTCGTGAGTTTATCTGCAAGGGAAAAGTCAGTTCAAAGCAGTGGCTTGATATTCATAAAAGATGGCATCAAAAAGGCAAATACTCAAACGTCACCATGCTGTTTGGACATGTTGAAGAGCGAAAAGATAGAATAGACCATATGATGCGTATTCGTACTCTTCAAGATGAGACTTCAGGCTTTAACGCTTTTATCCCCTTAGTGTATCAAAAAGAGAATAACTACTTAAAAGTGAAAGATTTTTTAACTGCACATGAGATTTTAAAAACAGTAGCAATAAGTCGTATAGTTTTAGACAATGTAGATAATATCAAAGCTTATTGGGTAACTTCAACGGTAAATCTGGCTCTAGTAGCTCAAGAATTTGGAGCAAATGACCTTGATGGAACGATAGAGAGAGAGTCTATAAATTCCGCAGCAGGTGCAAAAAGTGCAAATGGCGTAAATCTTCAAGAGTTCATAGCTCTTATCAAAAACAGTGGTTTTACACCGGTAGAACGTGACAGCCTTTATAATGAACTAAAGGTCTGGTAATCGAAATAGCAGTAATCATCCCTGCTTACAACAGAGCAAAAACTCTCTCACGCTCTATTGAGTCTGTTTTGTCCCAATCTTATAAGGCAAAAGAGATTATTGTAATAGATGACGGCTCTAGTGATTCAACGTCAGAAGTGGCAAAAATGTATAGTGAAGTCTCTCTGCTTCGTCAGAAAAATATGGGTGTATCTTCTGCAAGAAATAACGGTGTTATGATGGCACAATCAAAATGGATAGCTTTTTTGGATTCTGATGACACTTGGCATAAAGAGAAACTAAAAAAGCAGGTAGATTTTCATAAAAAAAATCCCGATATTTTAGTATCTTATACGGATGAGAAGTGGGTAAGAGACGGCTTACATGTAAGTGTAGCGAAAAAGTTTGCAAAATCTTATGATAATCTATATGAACGCTCACTTTCACACTGCATAATAGCCCCATCATCTGTTATGATAGAGAAAAATTTTTTTGATGATATGGGTGGTTTTGATGAAAATCTGGAAGTTTGCGAAGATTATGATTTATGGTTGCGTATCTTAAAAAAGAGAGAAATAGCTCTTATAAATGAGGTCTTAATCACAAAGTACGGTGGAGATAAAGACCAGTTATCTATGAAATATTGGGGTATGGATAGATTTCGTATCCGCTCTCTTGAGAGTTTACATGTAAAGTACCCAGAAGATAAACAACTCTTACATGTAATGATAAAAAAATACGAACTTCTAATAGATGGTGCTAAAAAACATGAACGTTTCAGTGATGCTTTTCATTATGAACAGCGTTTGAGAGATTTAAAGTGGTACCAGTAGCCGGACTCGAACCGGCACGCATCGCTGCATCGGATTTTGAATCCGACGTGTCTACCAATTTCACCATACTGGCAATGGAGATGGAAGTATAGTTATATTTTTCTTAAATTAGTGTAAAATACAGAAAAATATATTTTTGTCGATTATACTTAATAAAATATAAATGGAGGTGTCTCATGCGTATAACTGATTCTATGCACTATAGAGACATGTATGGTGAAAACAACAAAGTAGCAAAAGCACTGTTTGATGTCAATAAACAGATATCTTCCGGTCAGAAGATACAGTATGCCAATGAAGATAGTGCTACATTTATAGACACAATGCGTTTAGATAACGAAGCTACAACATTAACACAGATTACAAAAAGTACACAGAGTGCTTATAAGTTTAGTACACAGACAGATACGGTTTTAGGCGACTTTTCTAAAACATTAGACACTATAAAAGTTAAACTTGTAAATGCCGCAAACAGTACCCACTCCAACACCAGCATGAACGCTATAGCCCAAGAGTTAAGGGGTTTGGAGAGCCACCTGAAAAATCTAGCCAACACCTCTATAAACGGTCAGTATCTTTTTTCGGGAACACAAACTTCTACTAAACCCATTGACGGCAATGGAAAATATGTCGGCAACGGTGGAGATTTAAAAGCTTTTTTAGGAAATGAGATAAGGCAGACATATAATATATCCGGTCAGGATATTTTTTTGGGTGATGAAAGTGATAGACGGAGAAAAATTACTACAAACATTAAAGAGCTTGATTTGAATTCACTCTATCCAGATGTTATGCAAGAAGGTTCTCTGCCTAGAAGTACAGGTGTTGAAAAATATATCACATCAGATAATACCATAAGAGACTTTATGGGAGATACAGATAGTGACAAGACAAATGATTCCATAAGTCATTTCTATGTTCGTGGTACAAAGAGTGACGGAGAGAGTTTTAAAGCCAAGTATGATATGAGCAGTGATCAGAAAATATCAGAGCTTCTTAATAAGATACAGATAGATTTTGGTAACAATGTAAATATCTCTTTAAATGAACATGGTCAGATAGAGATAGAAGACAAATTGTCAAACTCTAGTAAGCTTGATTTTCATATTGTCGGTGCTGTAGATTTTGACTCTAATGCTCCTGATGATGCCGATGTTACCAATATAGATGCCTTAAATGATGGCGAAAATGATTTTAAAAAGATTGCTGATGGCGTAAGCAGTGCCGTAAAGCCAAATCTATATGTAAAAGAGTTTATCAATAGTAATTTTGCTGAGGCAAGTGGTGTAACAAACACTATAGAAGGTATTTTGTATGATAGAACTCAATTTAGCAAAGATGGAGTAAATGTTAATAGTAGCATCTCTCAAATCTTAAAAAGTGACAACACTTTTGCAACCGATAGTACAAAACTACTTGATGTCTTCTCCCCAAATACATTAAACGGTGAGCAGTTAGTTTTAAGCGGTACTGATATTGACGGTAATGGTTATAATGTACAGATAGATTTAGCCACAACAGGCAGCACCTTCTCTTTAGATGGCGGAACTACAAATTATAATATATACGATAACGCTTCGCCAAGGGCTGTTGTAGATGCCGATAAAATGACATATCGAGAGCTTATGGATGTCGTAAATATGGTCGTTACAAATAAGTTACCGACTAGTACAAACTCATCAGCCGATTATGATAACGCTGTCTTGGCATCAAATCTTAAAGGCAAGGTCAAATTAGATGAAAACTCCAAAATAACTTTTAGTGAATTGACTCAAAATATAACTTCAACCAAAGCTAGCATATCTCTATATGATGCTAACTCTAATGATTTTACAAAAAACGCATCTATTGCAACATTTAACTCCAATAACTCATTAACAATCAATGATCCTAAAACAGATTTTTTTGCTCAACTAAATGAGGCAATCAGTGCAGTTGAAGATAATCGCTACAGAGCAGATGGAAAAAATGCAATCGATCCGAGAAATGTCGGTGTTCAAAACGGTATAGCGATTATTGATGGTTTAAATGATCATGTCAGCAGAATGCAGACAAAAGCAGGAGCACAATCACAGAGCCTAGATGCAGCTTCAAAACGTTCAGAGTTGCTTTTGACAAATACAAAGATACTACGCTCTGAAGTATTAGATACAGATATTGCAGAGGCAACTATGCGTCTGCAACAGTTATCACTGAACTATCAAGCAATGTACTCATCAGTTTCAAAAATATCAAGATTATCATTGG
>WFND01000069.1 GCA_015484575.1 Helicobacteraceae bacterium | reverse complement strand
TATATGGCTATTATTGCTGTTGCTTCAACAAAAGGTGGAGTTGGAAAAACTTCTATCGCTTTCTCTCTTGCTAAAGATTTGGATTATCGTTATGTTACAAATGATATGTCTATAGTTATAAATAGATACAAAAAGGCTAAATACTACCCAAAAAAGATACCTCTGTATGAAAATACGGTTTACGATTTTGGTGGTTTCGTTGATAAAAATGCTGACGAGATTATGAATGAAGCAGACATTATACTACTTCCGACTATCAATGATTTAAACTCTATTATGAAAAGTCAGATACTTATCAAAGCTTTTAAACACAAAACCATACTTGTATTTGCAAATATGATAGAAAACAGACGTGATTATGACACTATAAAAACAGAGATACATAAATATTTTCCAAATTTAGCCTTTACACATCTAAGACGCAGCAAGTTACTTAAAAATGCACTTGAAACAGGTAAGAGTGCTACGGAACTTTTTGAGAGTTCAAAACAGGCTAGATATGTCTATCGTCACGCTTATGAAGAGTATAAAAAAATATTAGATATTTTTACTTCTGAGCTGCCACAAAGTCACTAAAGTGTCCTTTTGCATCTTGCAGTAGTATTTTCGGCTCTCCCGATTCTAAAACCCTGCCCTCTTTTAAAACATATACTAAATCGGCATGTTCTATGGTGCTTAATCTGTGTGCGATAATAATCATAGTCTTATCTTTTAGATGTTCTCTTAGTGAGGCAAAAAGATAATTTTCGGTCACAATATCAAGTGCAGATGTTGACTCGTCTAAGATAATAATGTTTGGATTAAAAACCAACATTCTAGCTATGGCTAAACGCTGACGCTCTCCCCCTGAAAGACGTATTCCCTCTTTTCCTATCTTGGTATCTAAACCCTTGTCCAACTTCGATATAACTAAATCAAGTTGTGCTATGTGAAGTGCGTTGTAGAGAGTATCATCATCTATATCACGTCCCAATGTAAGATTGTGTCTTAGAGTATCATTAAACATGCGTGGAGACTGTAAAACCAGAGAGATATGCTCTCTTAAACAGGCTAATCCAATCTCTTTTACACTGATACCATCTATATATATCTCACCTCTGTTTGCACTGTAAAGCCCTAAAATTATATGAGCCAAAGTGCTTTTTCCACTGCCGCTTGCACCTAAAAGTGCCACCGTTTTACCTTCTGGTATCTCCATGTTTACATCATGTATAACCTCTTTTTTTCCATAAGAGAAAGAGATATTTTCCAAAGTTATAGAATTTGTATTTTTATCTGTAAAGGGATCTTTTTTCATATCATAGTGAGGCTCATGTTTTAGTGTAAGTATCTCATTTAACCGCTCTAAAGCACTCTTTGCATTTTGATATGAGAAGAGTATGCCAAGCAGGTCTTGAAGAGGTGTTATCATAAACCAGAGATAACCCATAACAGCAAACATCTCACCTATACTTAAGCTGGAAAACAGCACCATCAACATGGCAACTGCTCTTAACATCTCAAAACCGGCTAAAAAAATTACTCCTGAAAACTGCCCTGCAGCTTCTGACTTCCAGCCAAAGTTAGATGAGGCATCACGTATAGCTTTTGCATTAGATATCATATGTGATATATAATGTTTTTCTTGATTGTAGGTACGAATCTGAATAAACAGGTCTAACGTCTCACTAAGAGCATTTTGGAAGGTCTCTATCTTTAGATTTTCTCTTTTTTTCAGTTTTCTCACTCTTCTGCCAAGAAGTGTCGTAATAGTCATAACTGTCGGATTTAGAGTAAGCAAAATGATAGCCAACTGCCAATTTATCATAAAAAGCACGATACTGACACCGATAAGAGTAAACCCTGAGATAAGAAACTTACCTATACTAACACCGATAAAATCATCTACGGTATTGATGTCACTCACAAGCTTAGAGCTGACCCCTGCTCCACCCAAAGATTCGTATTCGGCTACGCTTACATGTTCTAAATGTCTTAATATACGCTCACGAAGTTTAAATATTATCGCTTTTGAAACCTTTGTAAAGAGTCTTATCTGCATCACATTTAAGAGAAAAAAGCTGACTCTAAGAACTAAAGTCGTTGCAAAGACTATCAAAATATAGAAATATGTTTCACTAGGTTGATGAAAATAGTTTATCGTTGAGACAACCCAAGCCGGTTTTTTCAATAGCACCTCATCTATAAGCATTGGAAAAAGCAGAGGTATAGGAAGACTGACAAGAACTGCCAAGATAGCTATAATCTGTCCCGTAACAATCTTATTTTTAAAAGGTTTTGCATCTTTAATAAGTGTTTTGTAATCAATTTGCATAAATAT
>WFND01000068.1 GCA_015484575.1 Helicobacteraceae bacterium | reverse complement strand
GTGTTTATTGATATTTTTTCCTCTTTTACGGTTGGTGCATCTTCTTCTTTAGGCATGTTTTTAATGGTATTAATAAATGAAAGAGAAGGAATTAGTGTCACTTTTGAGTGCTTTTTAGTCTCTTTTTCGATTTTAGTTTGTTTGTCTGCTGTTTGAGGTGTAGCAGGACTCTTTTTTTGGTGAACATTTTCAATTAAAGCTATATCTTTTTGATGTATAAGCACATTTGAGTCTGTTTTTGTAAGTTTTGTATCTTTAGTGTTATCAGAATCTAATGTATATGTTGTTATTGTAATAATAACTATTATGATAAACAGAGAAAGTAATATTTTAGGTATGAATGATTTTATCTTATAACGTAACCATTTACGCTCTAATTCATATACATTAAGCATGTATAAATCCTGATTCTATAGCTGCCATCTCTATAATCTTATTGCTGACATGTTGATAGTTTATTTTACTAGGTTGATGCTCTTCATACCAGTGTAAAATATGAAAAAGTGAAAATAGAAGTTTATTTGTATAACGATAGTTACCAGATGTTATGCTGTGAATAAGCTTTGAGTTTTTATCATCAAACATGTTGGCAATATCAAAACAGTTTGCTTTCATCAATTTTTTTTGAATATAGATTTTCAGCTCCGCATGTGAAGAGTTTTTAAGCTCTATACTTTCCCAAATTCTAGTCTGAAAATGCTCTTTTGCAATAATATCCTCTTTCTCTGTTTTATGTAAAGTGATGACAAATTTAATTTTTCTTGAGTCAGAAAGCAGACGTATCTTTTCCATTAAAGATGAAGAATAGAGTTGAGCTTCATCCAAAAGCACCAGAGGAACAATATCAAAATTATAGTGGTTAGATAACTCATTAAAACGTGTGAAGTTTATTTCGGTATCTGTGTGATAATCATAAATATCTCGTGCAAGTGAGCGTAAAAATTCTTTTTCATCAACTAAAGGAGTGTGATATATTATCACTTTTTGATGCTTTGAGAGGTCTTGATACAGTTTTTGCAAAAGCATACTTTTCCCAGTCCCGGGAAGCCCATAAAGTAAAATCATCTTTAAAGGTTTTTTGACAGAATCCTTTAAAGACTGGTATATTGTTGAAACACTATCAAGTTGTATATAGTCTTTAGCATTGACAACATCTAAAAAAACCTCTTTAGGCTTTGTAAATAAACTGTTTTCCATAAGTTATTTAGTTTTATTCAAGTCTTTTAATTTCCCTCTAGGATGAGACAATAAAGATGGATCAATACGGTCATATCCTAATTGAGAAAGAGAGAGCTTCCTTGAAGAGTTACTAATAATATGTGGCTCTATTATCACAATCAACTCTTGTGTTGAAATAACTTTTTCATCATATTTGAAAAGATGTCCTAGTCCCGGAATATCTCCCAATAAAGGAACTTTATTACTTCTCATTGTCTCGTTTTTATTGATAAGACCTCCTAAAATTACACGAGCTCCATCTTTTACCGTTACAACTGATGCTAATTGACGTCTATCTAAATCTGGCGGCATTGTTCTTCCACCTTGATCATTAGAAGACAAATCTTGTCTTGTGCTTGAGACAGAAGGGTTGATTTTTAAAGTTATTGTGTCATTATTTGCTATCTCTGGTGTTATATCAAGTAGTACTCCTGCAAACACAGAGCTGACTATATCATTTTGAACAGTAGCTGCAACACCGCCACCTGTGCCTTGTTGATTTGATGATTGCTGAATTTTATAAAAATATTCCGTACCTACGGTAATAAGTGCAGGTTGATTATTGAGTGTTAAAACTTTAGGATTAGAGACTGTGTGAACATCACCTTGAGACTCTAAAAATTTAACAACCTCTTTTAATGTAGCCTCTGCACTCATTGTGATACCGACTCCGCTGGTAGCTGCAGTTGTAACAGCACTTCCTACGCTAGGAGTGCCTCCACCATTTTCTGAGTATGTACTACTTAGTTTGAAATTTTGAAGTGCATACAGTTGAGACCAATCTACGCCAGTTGTTTTTGAATCATCAAATGTAACTAGCAACATATGAACATCTATAAGAACTTGCTTTTGCATCTTTTTTTGTAAGCGATCTATATATGTATTTAATCTTTTTAACTGTTTTAAAGTAGCAGTTACGGTAACCATTCCGGCATTTTTGTTAATAATAGGTGCATCTGCTTTATAATCATCTTCTGGTCTGTTTAAAACTTTTTCAAATTCTAAATCCAGCTCCTGCCAAAATTTCACCTCTTCTTCGGATTCAATCTTAATACCCGTAAGTGAATCATTACCTCCACCTGAGCCTCCACTGGCACCGCCACCGCTTCCGCCGCCACTAGTTCCTAATCCACCGGAAGCTTCTGTTTTAGAACTTAGTGTTATATCAGTGCTTCCTTTGCTTGTTCTTTTAGAGATAAGATAATCTAGCTG
>WFND01000067.1 GCA_015484575.1 Helicobacteraceae bacterium | reverse complement strand
CTCGGAGATGTGTATAAGAGACAGATATATAGTTACACTATGATACATATAAGAACTGATTTTATTTACCTAACTTGAAACTAAAGCAATTTCAAAGTGATTTGAAGATATAATTCCCCGATTTATTTAAATTAGATATTAAGGATATTGTGATGAGTTCTAAGCGCGTTTTAGTAAAATTTTCGGGTGAAGCGTTAGCTGGTGAAGCCGGTCATGGTATCGATACAAAGATATTAAAATATATCTCTCAAGAGATAAAAGGTCTGTTTGAGGCTGGAATAGAAGTTGCAATTGTTATCGGCGGCGGTAATATTATACGTGGTGTAACTGCAGCGGAAGATGGTATTATACGTCGTACCGCAGGTGATTATATGGGAATGCTTGCAACTGTTATCAATGGTGTGGCTATGCAAGAAGCTTGTGAACATGTCGGGCTTAAAGTTCGCGTTCAGACAGCTATAAAAATGGAGCAGATCGCAGAAGCATATATTCAACGCCGTGCTGTTAGACATCTGGAAAAAGGTCGTATTGTTATATTTGCAGCGGGTACGGGAAATCCATTTTTCACAACTGATACTGCTGCAACTTTAAGGGCGGTTGAGATTAATGCAGATGTGATTATTAAAGCAACAAAAGTTGATGGGGTTTATGATAAAGATCCTAATAAATTTGATGATGCCATTAAGCTATCGGAGATAACTTATGATCAAGCTATGCAAGACCATATTAAAGTTATGGATGATACATCAATTGCACTTGCAAAAGATAACTCACTGCCAATTATAGTGTGTGATATGTTTACAGCCGGAAATTTACTTAAAATTGTAAATGGTGATTACAGTAGCTGTTCAATAGTGAAATAAACAATAGGAGAAATAATGAGATTAGAAGAATTAACAGCAAAAGCACTTGCTAGTTCAAATATAGATCGCTATCAACTTGCTTTAGCGGTAGCAAAACGCTCTCAGCAGTTAGAAGATGGAATGCCTTCAAAATTAAATATTGATATAAAATCGATGAAAAGTGCTGATTTGGCACTTATGGAAATAGCTGAAGGTGTAATAAAAGTCACCGGCTTTATAGATAAAGAATAACTCTCTCTAGGAATTGGCTTTGAACCATATTGATGTAGAAAAAATAAAATATATCCGTACGGTTGAAGAAGCTACCTCTTATCTTTTTACTTTAATAAAAACAAGTGATAGAATTCAAAAAGCTTTACATTTAGCAAAAAGTGAACATGAAGGTCAGTTACGACGTAGCGGTGAACCTTATATAGTACATCCTATTTTAGTTGCCTCTATTGTCGCATCAATAACAGAAGATGAGTCTATGGTTATTGCTGCTTTAATGCACGATTTGGTTGAAGATACACACTGCACTACGGAGATGATAGCTAACTCTTACGGAAAAGATGTTGCACATTTAGTTGAGGGAATGACAAAAATTGATGTTATTCGTGATGCTGAATTGATACCGTCAAATTCAGATGAAAAATTGGTTGCTTCAGCTTTAACATTTCGTAAAATGCTTTTGGCTTCAATACAAGATGTACGGGTTCTTGTTGTAAAACTTTGTGATAGACTGCATAATATGTTAACTTTAGATGCACTTTCCCCTCATAAGCAACACCGAATTTCTGAAGAGACATTGGTTGTCTATGCTCCTATTGCTCATCGTTTGGGTATCTCATTTATGAAAAAACTTCTTGAAGATTTGAGTTTTTCATATCTTTTTCCCGAAGACAACAAGATTATACAAGAGTATTTAGATAAAAATTATCATGCTATTGAGTTAAAGCTTAATGGATTTAGACATCATCTGCATCAGATGATGTTAGAAAATGGTTTTATGGAAGATGATTTTGAAATTCTTAGCAGAGTTAAGCATAATTACTCTATCTATCTTAAAATGCAACGTAAAGGCATTAGTATAGATGAGATATTGGATCTTTTAGCAGTTAGGATTATGGTAAATAAGCCTATTGATTGTTATAAAGTTTTAGGTCTGGTTCATCTAAATTTTCAACCGCTTAGTTCACGTTTTAAAGATTATATATCACTGGCAAAAGATAATGGTTATCAGACTTTACACACTACCGTATTTGATAATACAGCCATTTTTGAAGTTCAGATTCGTACTCATATGATGCATGAAACAGCAGAGCTTGGCGTAGCGGCACACTGGAAATATAAGAGCGGAGAGAGTGAGATAAATCTTGACTGGTTAAATAACTTACAGTATCAAAATGAGTCTGTTGAAGATTTTTATGAGTTAATCAAAAATGATCTGTATAGTGAAGATATTAGTGTATTTTCTCCAAAAGGAAAGCCTTATACACTCCCTAGAGGAGCAGTAGCTTTGGATTTTGCATATGCAATTCATAGCGAAATAGGAGATACCGCCGTAAACTGTCTTATTAATAAAGAGAAGATGAGTCTGCTAAGTGAACTTCACAACGGGGATATAGTTAAAATTTTTACAGGTGAGAAAACTATTCCTAGATGTAGCTGGATTGATGCCGTAAAAACATCACGTTGTAAAAGTCATATCAAGGCTATCTGTAATCAAAGACGCCACAGTATAGATACTTTAAGCGGTACAAATATTATGGCAACCATTATGGGTATGAAAGTTAGTAAAATTGACAACTGGTTTGCTAAAATGAATTGTGATGATCCTGCTAGATTAGCTGTCGATAAAGATAGATTAAAAGAGGCTATATACAGATATATAGAGGATACTAAAAGTGAGAGCCGTTTTAGAGGTTTTGTCGCAAGTCACCGTTATAAGTTAAAAGTATTTAAATTTGGTTCATTAGAATTTTTTTCTAATCACTATATTTCAGATGCAGTTTTTGATTACTGTTGTCATCCAAAAACAGGAGATGAAGTTGTGGCCTTTTTACAAAAAGGCAAGGCTCATATTCATCATAAGATGTGCAAAAATGCTGCATCTATGATAGAGAAACACAAACCCATGCTTTTTGTAAGATGGGCTAATGAAAAAGTTCATCATTATCATCTTATAGCTAGTATGCACAGTGCAAAAGGTGCATTGGCAGGATTTTTAACTCACTTGGCAAAACATGGTTGTGATATTAACTCTATAGAGTTAGGAAAAGAGAAGCAAGAGCATATTCAGCTTTGTGAGATAGAATTTCAAAATTTAGAGGGTGATATTAATCGTTTACGTTCTAAAATAGAACAGAAAACTAAAATAATACAGTTTATACGTACTGATGATGCGTATCGCGGTAGATAAAAATAGATAGGAAGATTATGATAGAAGAAGCATTAAGAGAGATTCGTAGAGGATCTGCAGAAATTATTGATGAACAACGTTTAGAAAAATTATTAAGAGCATATTTTGATAAAGGTGAAACATATACGGTAAAATGTGGTTTTGACCCTACTGCACCCGACTTGCATCTTGGTCATACGGTACTGCTTCATAAATTGGCAACATTTCAAAGATATGGTGCAAAAATACAGTTTTTAATAGGTGACTTTACAGCACAGATAGGTGATCCTACAGGTAAGAGTGAAACACGCAAGAAGCTTCTGCCAGAAGATATACAAGAAAATGCAAAAAGCTATAAAGAGCAGGTATTTAAGATTTTAGATCCTCAAAAAACAGAGGTGGTTTTTAATGCCAAGTGGATAAATCCTCTAGGTGCTGCCGGAATGTTAGAGCTGACAACAACATTTAATGTTGCAAGAATGTTAGAGCGTGATGATTTTGAAAAACGTTATAAAAGTGGTACATCTATCTCTATAAGTGAGTTTATATATCCACTGTTACAAGGTTATGATAGTGTACATCTTAAGAGTGATGTAGAGATTGGCGGAACTGATCAAAAATTTAATCTATTAATGGGAAGACATCTTCAACGTGCATATCAAGTGGGAAAAGAGCAATCAGTTTTAATGATGCCTATACTTGAAGGTTTAGACGGCGTACAAAAAATGAGTAAATCATTAAACAATTATATAGGTGTAGCAGATAGTGCAAATGATATGTTTGGAAAGATATTGAGCATATCTGATGAGTTGATGTGGCGTTATTATGAGTTACTTAGCTTCTGTTCTCTTGATGAGATTGAGCAGCTTAAACAGGGGGTAAAAGACTCTTCTATTCATCCTAAAAAAGTGAAAGAAGATTTGGCACTTGAGATTGTAGAGCGTTTTCACTGTAAAGCAGAAGCAGACAGTGCAAAAGCTGAGTTTGAAAAGGTACACTCTAAAAGTCAAATTCCAACAGATATAGTCAGTTTTGAACTTGATGGACCTATCTGGATAGCAAAAGCGTTACAAGAGTGCAAAATTGAACCCTCAACATCACAAGCACGACGTGATATTAAGCAAGGTGCTGTTAAAATAGACCAAGAAAAAGTCAGTGATGAGCAACTGCAACTAGAATCAGGCGAGTATATCTTACAAGTTGGAAAACGTAAGTTCGCAAGATTAAAGGTCAATTAATGAGTTATAAATCGGTTAATATTGGAAAGCATACTATCGAAGTTCCTATTGTTCAAGGCGGGATGGGTGTTGGAATAAGTTGGGATCAACTAGCAGGTCATGTCTCTTTAGAGGGTGGACTCGGAGTTATAAGTTCTGTTGGAACAGGATATTATGAAAATAGAGCTTATGCGGGTAAGTTAGTCTCTGAGAGACCTTTGGATGCACTTAATTTTTACTCAAAAGATGGTTTGATGGCTATCTTTAAAAATGCCAGAAAAGTTTGTGGTGATAAACCATTAGCTTGTAATGTTTTATACGCTAGTAATGATTATGGACGTATTGTTAGTGATGCTTGTGAAGCCGGTGCTGATATTATTATAACCGGAGCTGGGTTGCCTACAAATATGCCGGAGTTTACAGCTGATTATCCTGATGTTGCACTTATGCCTATCGTATCTTCTGCTAAAGCATTGAAGATTATATGCAGACGTTGGCAGAAGCGTTATGACCGTCTTCCTGACGGTGTTATTCTTGAGGGTCCTAAAAGTGGTGGTCACCAAGGTTTTACATATGAACAGTGTACGATGGAAGAAAATCAGTTGGAAAACTTGGTTAAACCTGTTGTGCAAGAAGCTGAAAATTGGGGTGGTATTCCGGTGTTTGCCGCCGGTGGTATATGGGATAAGAATGATATAGATGAGATGATTTCTTTAGGTGCTTCAGGTGTTCAGATGGGAACTCGTTTTATTGGAACTTATGAGTGCGATGCTCATGAAAACTTCAAGAAGGTACTTTTAAATGCCAAAGAAGAAGATATTGAGCTTATGTCATCACCTGTCGGTTATCCTGCTCGTGGGGTAAGAACTAATCTTACAGGTTTAATAGATGCTCGTACCGGTCCAGCTATCAAATGTATATCAAACTGCGTAGCTCCTTGTAATCGTGGTGTAGAAGCCAAAGAGGTCGGTTTTTGTATTGCAGATCGTCTTAGCGATGCTTTTAAGGGTGATTTAGAGCTTGGACTCTTCTTTTCAGGTACAAACGGTTATCGTCTAAATGAGCTTATTTCCGTAAAAGAGTTGATGAAAAAACTGACAACAGGCGAATAGATTTGATTCGTATCTTTTTATTTATCTGCTTACATGTAAGTATAATATATGCTTCAAGTAATAGTGATATATTAAAACGTGCAGATATTTTAACGAAAAGTCCTTCAAAGAGTGAAGTTTTTCGTGCATATAATGATTATAAAAATATATATCTTAGAGCCATGATGCACTCAAACCTTGATGAGCGTAAACATGCTCTAAAAGGTATAGTAATCTCAGGGCAAAAGCTTCATATTGATGTTAGTAAATACCAAAAAGAGCTAAATACTCTGCAAAAATCATCTTATAAAACGGCTTTAAAACATAAAAAAGTTAAAAAATCCAAGAAAAAAATTACTGTAATTAAATATAATATATTAAAAAAAGCCAAATGGAAAAATGATACTTTAGAGTTTATATTTAATAAAAGACTTCTTAAAACGGCT
>WFND01000066.1 GCA_015484575.1 Helicobacteraceae bacterium | reverse complement strand
GCGTATAGTTATAATAAAAATTTAAAGCAGAAGATAGACTCTTCTTTCTCTGATTTAAAAAATAGTCTAAAACTGTTTAATTCCCATACGGATAGTGTTATAGATGAAGAGTTCTCTATATCTTCAGATGAATATTTTCAAGAGGGTAGCTCGGCTATTAACAAAACAGTTAAACTGTATGATTTAAGCTACAAGAATCTTGTAAGACTGTTAAATATTAGAGTTGATAAGATGAAAAAAGCGAGAACAGAGGCTTTTGTAGAGGGAGGAGCATTTTTCTTTGTGTTGTTACTTCTTTTTTATGGAGTCTATAGCTCTATTATAACTGCTATACAATCAACAATTTCACAATTTAACGAGATAGCTAAAAATAGAGATCTCACAAAAGATATAGTAATTGATGCAAAAGATGAGCTGTTAGAGATAGCAAAAGCGTATAATGATATGAGAAAAGAGCTAAGTGAAACTATGAATAAAGTTCAAGACGGCTCTTGTAATGTTGCAAATGAGACAGAAAAAGAGAAAAGTACTGCACTAGAGGTGCAAAAAAGTGCTGTTATTCAAACAAAATTGCTTCAAACAAGTAAAAATATAACTAATAGCGTTAGCAACTCTTCAGATGTAGCGGCGAAAAAAGCAGAACAGACGAATGAAACTTTGAGCGAATCGTATAGCTCTTTAGAAAATATGATTAATTTCTTAAGCGATACTGTTGAAAATATTGAACAAAATTCTCAAAAAACAATTCAGATGAAAGAGCAGATAGACTCTGTGTCTGAGCAGACTCAAGAGATTCGTTCCATCCTTTCAATTATTAAAGATATAGCTGAACAGACAAATCTTCTTGCACTAAATGCAGCCATAGAAGCAGCACGAGCAGGGGAACATGGACGAGGTTTTGCTGTTGTGGCAGATGAAGTGAGAAAACTTGCAGAGAGAACACAAAAAAGTCTTACAGAGATAGAGACAACTACTTCAATGATAGTGCAAGGCGTTGTTGAAACACAAAGTGCTATTGATGAATCAGCACAATATGCAGAGGATATTATTGTTAAAACTCAAGATGTTATCAAACTTGCAGATGATACGAAAGAGAAGACTATGTACTCCATACAAAATTCACAAGAGATGAAAGATGAGATTGTAAATATAAATACTCAAATGCAGGAGCTAGTTGCTACATCTAGTAAAGTTGAAGATTCAGCACACAAAAATAGTGAGATAGCTAAAACTCTTTTAGAAATTTCATCAAGCGTCTCTGATATAGTTTCTATATTGGATTCTGATATTAAACAGTTTAAAGTATAAAAGGATAAATACTCTTGGTTAAAGGTGCTATCGTGGAGGCAAAAACTGCTCAAGATTGAATATTTCTGTATCGCTGATTTGCAATGAATGTGACGATTCAATATCTTTTTCTTGTTTTGGGGTTCTTTATGCTTTATTATTTCTTTTATTGTGGGTTATATTGCTCTCAAAAGCTTTCTTGCAATGTTGGCTCGGTATAATTTCACTCCTTTTTGTGTAAAATTTAAAAATTTTAAGGTTTAATATTATGAGTAAATTACAGTGGTTACGTTACAGTGCCTTAACAGAAGGTGTTTCATGGTTGGTTTTGCTATTTTTTGCAATGCCTATGAAATATATCTGGCATGATCCATCTTTTGTCAGGGTTGTCGGTATGACTCACGGTCTGCTTTTTATAACCTTGGTTGTTCTTCTTTTGCAGACATTTATGCAAGAGAATATAGACAAAAAAGAGGCTTTGACAATCTTTTTAGCCTCTTTTTTACCTTTTGGAACGTTCTTTACGGACAGAAGTCTTCGTGAGATTATTGCTCAAGAAGAGAGTGTTGTGCTTAAAGTGAATGAAGAATAATTTTAGCAAGACTTAGAGCTTGAGAACGGTGTGAAAGCTCTTTTTTTACACTCTCTTCTAACTCTCCTAATGTCTTATCGTAACCATCAGGTATAAAAATAGGATCATACCCAAAACCTCTATCTCCTCTTGGAGTATCTATGACTTTTCCATACATCCAGCCGTGTAGTGTTGACTCTTGAGTGTTTGAGACTATGGCTATTGCTGCGGTATAGTGTGCTTTTGAGCTTTTGACACTTTTTACATGTAAAGTATCTACCACTTTTTTAAGATTGTCTTTGTCATCTGCATCTACTCCTGCAAAACGGGCACTGTAAATCCCCGGAGCACCGTCTAAAATATCTATGCTGATTCCGCTGTCATCTGCCAAAACTATAGCGTTTTTATCATCTAAAGCTTCAAAAACAGCTCGTGCTTTTATTAGGGCATTGTCTTTAAATGTATCACCATCTTCGACAATATCAAACTCATCTATCAAGTCGCTATATGCAAGAACTTCATAATCCTCACACATCTGCTTAATCTCTTTTATCTTGCCTCTGTTTGAGGTAGCAAGTATCAATCTCATAGCTTTCCTTAGACTTATCTTTATTATTACATGTAAAAACTGCTCTGTTACTTATTTGTATTATAATTCGCACAAGATTTAAAAGTCTATTCTATCTGAAATAAGGTTTTATAATGTTTAAAAAAGTATTGCCTCTTTCGGCAATTTTGTCACTACGTTTTTTAGGTCTTTTTTTAGTTCTTCCTGTCTTATCTCTTTATGCTATGGATATGAAAGGTTCAACACCTCTTTTAGTAGGTATTATTGTTGGTGGTTATGCTCTGACTCAAGCTATCTTTCAAGTTCCTTTTGGAACGATGAGTGATAAGATAGGTCGTAAAGTCACTTTGCTTATCGGGTTAGTAATCTTTTTGGTAGGCTCTATTATCTGTGCTATGAGTGATAACATATATCTGTTGATGTTGGGACGTTTTTTACAAGGAGCCGGAGCGATCGGTTCTGTAATTACTGCAATGATTAGTGATTTGGTTCCTGAAAATGTTCGTGGTCATGCGATGGCTATTATGGGTGGAACTATCGCCTTAAGTTTTGCTCTGGCTATGGGGCTTGGTCCTGTTATCGGTGCTCATTATGGAGTTAGCACACTATTTTGGATGACTGGAGTTTTTGCTCTTATCGCCATAGTTTTACTATTTACCAAAGTTCCTACTCCTCCTAAAATCAAGCACATATATCACAATACTACAAAAACATCTGATATATTAAAAGATCCTAATCTCTTAAGTATGATAATCATAAACGCTATGCAAAAAGGTCTTATGACTATGGCATTTGTTTTGATACCTATTATCTTAACATCTAATGAGTTTGGTTGGGAAAAAGCAGAGTTATGGAAAGCTTATCTTCCTGCTATGATAGCCGGTTTGGTGGCTATGGGTCCTGCTGCTGTTTTTGGAGAGAAACACAATAAACCAAAACAGATATTTCTTCTCTCAATAACTCTTTTTATAATCAGTTTTTCTCTTATGGGATTTGCTAGTAGTTCTGTTATGTTTGTTATCGGTGTTGTAAGCTTTTTTATAGGCTTTAATATGATGGAGCCTTTGGTTCAATCTATGATCTCTAAATTTGCCAAAGTACATCAAAAAGGTGCAGCTTTGGGCATAGGAAATTCAGCTGCATATTTTGCTACATTTCTTGGCGGTACATTTGCCGGAATGATGCTTGATATATCTGATAGAGCTATGATAGGTGCTACAATGGCGATAATGGCTTTTATCTGGCTTTTATGGACACTTCGTCTTGACAATCCTAAGCGTTATGCTCATCTATTTGTGCCTATCAGTGAAGTTGATATGAAAAAATTAGAAGATTTAGAGCATGAGCATATTGCCGAGTGGTATATAAATGAGAGTGAAGAGGTTGTTGCCGTTAAGTATCAAAAAGAGGAGATGGATGAAGAAGCTATAAAAGCTTCTATCTTAAAAAATTAACTAACGTCTTGCAATTCAATGCCTATTCTGCCAAGAATAGGTTGCAACGACCTTCTCATTGTTTGTGGTGTGAAAGGTTTTACAATATAACCGTTTGCACCAATTTTCATAATACGAACAACAGTCTTTTTCTCAGCTTCAGTGGTTACCATAACTACTCTAATATTGTTATATTTACTATCAGCACGCATCTTTTCTAAAAAAACATCACCATTCATCTCCGGCATATTTACATCTAGCAAGATAAAAGATATATGCTCATAATGCTCTTTTAATGCTGCTAAAGCTTCCACACCTGTTCCTGCTTCTATGTATGTTACTTCCTCGGCAATCAATCTTTTTAGGACATTTTTCATAACTCTGCGAATTGTGACACTGTCATCTACTAACATTACATGTAACATTATTTTTTCCTGTTATAGTTATTTATTCTTGAATAAAATAATATCAAATTATTATATAAAATATCTTGATATTTGTTAAAATATATATATTAAAACATATCCAAAGTTATCACATTGACAGACACACCCTCTTGGAGATTTGAGTCGTCTTCTCCTGTTATCATCAAAGCACTCTCTTGTAAAAGATTTGTAAGTATTGCTGATGTTCCCACTTTTTTACCTTTGAAATCTACCCAGTACGAACCATCTTCAAAGTAGAGATTACATGCTGTAAATTCACTCTTTTTAGAACGTTTAACAAAAGGCTCTTTAAGTTTTGCCTCTATGATATTTAGACCTCTCTCTTTTGCTAACATTCGTGATATAAGGCTGACGCCATAAAGTATAAATGTTACCGTTGATGAGTAAGCAAAGCCCGGAAGAGCCAAAATAATCTTACCCTCTTTTTGTGCCAACATGATGTGTTGTCCCGGCTTTATCTTTACACCTTTATAGACAACATCAGCACCTAATGCAGGAACTATATCTTTAACAAAATCGTAATCTCCAACGCTGACACCACCCGTACTTACGATAATATCAGCACTAGAGAGGGCATTTTCAAAACTACTCATAATGGAGTCTCTATCATCACTTACAACACCTAACTGAATAACCTCTGCACCTGCCATTTTTGCTATGGCTTCGATGGTGATATGGTTTGTACTTCGTATCTGTGAGTCTGTTTTTACTGCTTCACCAATATCTAAAATTTCACTTCCTGTAGATATAACGGCAACACGAGGTTTTTGTGCAACTAAGACCATAACCTTTTCTATCCCTGCCATCACACCAATCTCTGCAAAACCTATCTTCGTACCTTTTTTAATAAGTACATCACCTTTGGAGTAACTCTCAGCTATTGGGCGGACACTAAAACCTTTTGGCACACTCTCATCTATCTTGATAACATTTCCCTCAACGGTAACATTCTCTATAGGTATAAGCGTGTCAGCACCTTCTGGCATCTTAGAACCTGTAAATGTTTTAATACATTTACCACCCCTTACCATGCCTATGTTGTCACTTCCTGCAGGGTTGTCTCCATCTATCTCTATCTCGCCCCACTCTTGGTCTGCATGTATTATCGCATATCCATCCATGGCAGATGTGGCAAAACGTGGATAATTTTCATTGGCAATAATATCTTCTGCCAAAATACGCCCAAGAGCATCACTGATAAATAATTTTTCTACACGAACAGGTGCTAGAGTCAAAAGCTCAAGCATATTCACAGAAGTCTCGTATGAGATCATCTCTTACCTCCTAAAATTCCGCTTCCTTTTATGGGTGTTGAGCGTTCACGTGCATAGATACGTTTTGAATCTTTTAAATCATATTTCCAGATAGGAGCACTAGCTTTAAAATCTTCTACAAAAGTCTCTATCATCTCTAAAGCTACACGTCTTTTTGGAGAGAATATAGCTGCTATATATGAAGATTCATGAAGCATTACATCCCCTCTGCTGTGTGCCATCTTGACTACTGCTCCAGCCTCTTTTGCTCTAAGTTGCCAAGCATCAAACCAGCTTTGTAAAATAGGCTCATATATATCAAAACTAAGCCCATCAATCCCATCTTCACTGCGAACAGTACCTATAAAAGGGATATATGCACCATAATTACTCTCTGACTCTTCATCATACCAACGTGAAAGAATTTCACTTACATGTAAAGCTCCATCATATAGTTCCAACACGACTCAGCCTCCACATACCGGTGGTAAAAGAGAGACTCTGTCTCCATCTTTAAGTACGACATCAGTTGATGATACAAGAGTGTCATTAACGGCAACTGCCGCACTCTCCAACCACTCTTTTAGTTGTGAATCTTCGCTTAAAATTTTTGCTACATCTTCTAGTGTCTTGGCATCTATCTGCATAGGCTCTCTTGAAATAGGTCCTAAAAATTCAACCTTTACCATATGGTTATTCCTCGTATGTAAATAATTATAGGGCACCTCTAAAAACCCTAGTAAGCCTCAGCGATAGAGAGAAATTCATAATCAAGGCAGTTATTGTAAGTAATAGCCGTAGCTATTGCGTCAATAACTAACGCAGAGTAT
>WFND01000065.1 GCA_015484575.1 Helicobacteraceae bacterium | reverse complement strand
TCAAAGATATGTTAGATGTGATGATAAACCACTTCGCTTTGTTAACAACAGACTACCTGATACTAATACAACATTAGCTTATGATGTAGCAATAGTAATTGATGGAAATTACTCTGCAACTACTGAAGATAATTGTACTATTAATCCTCCATATGATGGTTATTTTACATACAATCCTGCTCCAGACTATAATATCACATCATCAGCTACTAGACCTTCAGGAGTAGCAGTTGTAAACTGTACTTTTAAAGTTGATGGCAAAAAAATTGATAAAAAATTCGTCATAACAATAGATCCTTAAGGAGTAAAAATGGCAGACAATAAACCCATAGGCCGACTCTTAGAAGAGCTTGGCTTTATCAGTACTCAACAGATAGAAGTTGCTCTTGATGTTCAAAAGGCAAGTCCTAAGTTTTTAGGTGAAATTTTTCAAGATTTGGACTTTGTTACATCCAATGAGATTGCTGAAGCCATAGCTATACAGAACCATCTTGAATACATAGATATGGATCAGATAGTACCCTCACCAGAAGCTCTAAAGCTCGTTCCTCAAAATATAGCAACAACCCGCAGTATCTTACCCATAAGCGTTGATGACACCCATTTGGTTGTAGCAACACAAGAGGTCAATGACCTTATGACACACGATTATCTTCGTAAGATTTCTCAAAAACAGATAAAATTTGTTGTTGGAGACAAAAAAGCCATAGCTAGATATGCCGAAATATTCTATCATCAGTTAGAAAATCCCATAGAGGTAGAGATAAAAGAGATGGTTAAACAGACCCTTGAGGGAGATGAGATAGACCTGCCTCATCTAGTAAATCTTCTCTTAAACAATGCCATTAAAGATAGAGTTACAGACATACACATAACTCCGGAAAGTACGGCTAGTCATATATTTTACCGTATAGACGGAGTTTTGCAACACTACTACTCTCTACCGCTTGAACTGCATCAACAGATTGCTGCTCGTATCAAGATACTTAGTGATTTAGATATATCCGAACAGCGTCGTCCACAAGACGGTGCTTTTAGCTATGAGTTTTTAAATGAAGATTTTGACTTAAGGGTATCTACTCTGCCCACAAATTTTGGTGAAAATATAGTAATGCGTCTTTTGGGGAAAAATGCTTCTCTGTTCTCTCTGACACATTTGGGTCTATCAGAGAAAAACTCTAAAAAAGTTGAAGAGTATTTTACTAAACCTTATGGAATTATTTTAGTAGTAGGTCCCACAGGAAGCGGTAAAACAACAACACTCTACTCCGCCCTTCGTAAAGTTGACTCACTAAAGAAAAACGTGATGACTATAGAAGATCCTATCGAGTATAAATTCTCTTTTATTAGACAGACTCAGCTAAATGAGAAAGCGGGATATGACTTTAATGCCGCCATTCGTGCTTTTATGCGTCAAGACCCTGATGTTATGCTAGTTGGTGAGATTAGAGACAGTGAAACTGCCGAACTAGCTATTCGTGCCTCTATAACAGGACACCTTGTACTTTCAACACTACATACAAATGATGCAGTGGGAACTATCCCTCGTCTAGGAGATTTAGATATACCTCCTTATCTTATAGGTTCAGGACTTTTGGCTATCTTAGCCCAACGACTTGTACGAAAGCTCTGCAGCAACTGTAAAAAAGCCATAGAGATGACACATGAAGAACTTTCAGAGTATGGTGTAACAGAGCGTGTACTATCCGCACATCCACAACCGACACTCTTTGAAGCAGTAGGATGCACACATTGTCACAATAGTGGATATACGGGAAGAGCGGCAATTATTGAGATACTCGATATTGATGAAGAGATTGAATCTATGATAGCTGCACAAGCCACCACTTTGGAGATACTAAAAGTTGCTCATCAAAATGGTATGCACTCTATGAAAGAGGACGGTTATGACAAAGTATTAAAGGGAGTAACAACCTTTGATGAGATAAACAGAGTCGTTAACTAATGCTTTTTTTAGTACGAAGCCTAAATAATCAAGGTCAGAGTACTTTAGACTTCATTGAAGCTCAAAGCAGTGATAAACTTTTATCACGACTAGACCAGCAACAGATAATAGCTCTTAGCATCACAAATGTACCTTCATTCTTGGCGCCTATTTTCACCTCCGGTGGAGCTAAGATACAACAAGAAGAGGTTATTGAGCTTATGGAGAGTATGTATCTTGTTATAAAATCGGGGCTTCCACTACATCAAGGCATCTTGGATTTGGCAGAAGACAGTGACAACAAGCGTTTTAAAAATATGCTTTTACAGATAGCAGACGATGTTCACCGTGGAAAATCATTAGCAGTCTCATTTGAGCCTTATAAAGATGTTGTAGGAGTTATGATACTAAATCTTATACGTATAGGTGAAGAGACGGGACAGCTTCAAGTCACTCTGCAAAGAGGAGCTTCATTTTTAAGACGTGTCAATGCCTTAAAGAAAAAGGCAAAATCAGCTCTTATCTATCCATCTTTTGCCTTTTTTGCAGTTATGGGGGCTATGCTTGTATGGATGATATATGTACTTCCTCAGATGACGGATCTCTTTAAAGAGATGGATGTAGAGTTGCCTACTTTAACCATTGTCATGATGAGCATATCAAACTTTTTATCAAATTATATCGGCTATATGATTTTGGCAATTATTGTACTAATTATTGCTTTTAAAATTTCTCATAAAAAGTTTAAAGATGTTCGTTGGCATACGGATAAGTTTGTACTAAAGATACCCGTTATTAAACATGTTGTATCTAGTTTCAATATAGCCTTTATTTCAGAATATCTGCGTCTTGCTCTTGTCTCAGGTGTACCTCTGTTTTCTGCTTTGGATACACTAAAAAACAATATCAACAATGAGCTTTTTCAAAAAGCACTCATAGAGGCTTCAGCAGAAGTTGAAAAAGGAAATCAACTCTCGGTAGCTTTTAAAAAAACGAAGCTTTTTACCCCTTTTATGCTTAGAATGATGAGTGTCGGGGAGTCCTCCGGCAGTCTTGACTCGCAACTAGAACTCTTGTCAGAATATTATTATGAAAAAGTTGATTATTATGCTGAAAATATAGGTAAATTTATAGAGCCTGTTGTTTTAATAATTGTCGGTGGCTTTATGGCTCTTGTGATGGTTGGACTTATGGGTCCAATGTATGACTTAGTATCAAATATAAAATAATATGTCTCTCTCACTTTTACTTATAGATGATGATGAAGCGTTGATAAATCAGTTTACTTTTGCCCTAGAAAAAGATTATAAAATTTTACAGGCAAAAACTCTTGAGGGCTCTTTTAAACTTATACAAGAGAACTCTATAGATATAGCCCTTGTAGATTTGGGACTACCGCCTTATGAAAACTCTTACAGACAAGGAAAATTAATCATATCAGAGCTTCTTGAGAGTACACAGGCAAAGATTATAGTCTTGACAGGACAAGAGAGCAGAGAGTATGCACAAGAGCTTATAGGTATGGGTGTATTTGATTATCTTCTAAAGCCAATATCAATACCTACACTGATAACGGCTCTGCAGAGAGCAACTTTTTTTATAGAAAATGAGATAAAAAAAGATTCTAATACCTTGGAATTGACTTTTGATGTTACGCTAGAAGATGGACTAAAAGGCTCGTCGGATGAGGCACAAAAACAGATGCTTTTAAAAGTGCTGAAGCAGACAGGTTTTAACATCAATCAGACAGCAAAGATATTGGGTGCAAGTCGTGAAAACATCTACTATTTTTTAAAAAAATTCAACTTACAACGCCCCGATGTTTGAGTATATCTACCCACTACTGCTTATCATAGGTTTTACCACTTTAGCTGTCGTATATATCTACAATTTTCTCTTAAAAAAGGTCTTACATGTAATGATAAAGCTATTTAGCATTGATGTTGATTTTAAAGAGCATTTAGATGTATATATAGATGAGATTTCACTCTATCTAAGAGAGATTGGCATATTGGATATAACATATACACTACACTATTCACAAAAGCAGATAAGAACTCCAAAGAGAAAAACAGAAGCGGTTTTAATAAAACAGATTATAAAAGATGACCTTATTTCAGGCGAGATACTCTTACATGTAAGGACAGACAGAGGTGAAAGAAAGATTATCAATCGTCTTGTGTTACATATCGTAACTACTCAAATAATACGTTTTATCCACTACAAAATAAGAACTCTAAATGAAAGTTTCGAGCAGATGGCAAAGTTACAAACATACATGTTGCATGATATGAAAAATATTTTACAATTTTTTCAAGCTATGCAGTACAATGTTGAAAATCTGCAAGATAGTGATGAGCGTGATAGGTTTATTGACTTTTTACAAAACTCTACCCAACCGATAAGCTACAAAGTCAATAAAATTTTGGCTCTTTTAAAGGTCAAATCTCACTCACATGCTATATATACAGAGAAGAGAAGCTCTATAGCCTCTATTTTTCATGAGTATGTCAAGGTATATAATCTAAAATGCACCATACAAGGGGATATACTGACAAATATATCAAAAGAGCATATCCGGACAATTGCCGATAATCTGTTAAGTAATATTGCCGATAAGATGTATCAAGAGAGAGAGCTTACATGTAAAGTAATCATATCTCCTTCAGACAGATATATAAATATAATTATAAAAGACAGTGGCAGCGAGTTTATAAAGTTATCACAGATAAGCGAACCGTTTTATACGACAAAAGAGCAAGGTATCGGTATAGGTCTGTACCAAGTTAAAAGCATCGTAAACCAATTAAACGGAACTATAACTTTTAAAAACCAGAACACTCATCCATATATAAATATAAAACTTCCAAAGATGTAAAAAAAATTTACATCTTGAATAAAGCTCTCATTTTCCGATATACTTGAAGTATCTAAAATCTAACTTGAAGGAGTTTCAGATGAAAAGAAGTGGTTTTACACTTGTTGAATTATCAATTGTTTTGGTAATTATAGGTTTATTAATCGGTGGTGTTCTTAAAGGTAAGGCGATGATTGAGAATGCTAAACAAAAAAGAGTCAAAAGTGATATAGATGGTATAGTAGCAGCTGTTTATAACTATCAAGACAAGTTTGGATTTATTCCGGGTGATGATCCAACTGATATATCCGCTGCTCCTTTAAGTGTATCTGGTTGTACAGGCGGCAATGGTGATGGATTATTTTCAAATACTGCAGAAGATACCTGTGCATGGAGAGCTATCATAGCTGCCGGATTTGTTTCAGGTGATAAAACTAAAACAACTGAAGTTGAAGTTGCAAAAAGAACACCTTACGGTGGACGCTATCTATTTAGATATGCTAATAACATTAATGGTTCTGGAAACAGTGGAAACTATATTTATGTTGAAAATATGCCATTAAACGTACTTGCTGATTTAGATAGAAAATATGATGATGGTATATACAATACAGGAGAACTGACATCTAATAGAGATTATGCAGGTGCTAGTATTGCTTATGCCGATTTATATTGGATTGCATTTTAAGTATAAGTTTTAATCTTCTCTCTCACTCTAAAGTGAGAGATTTCTCCACAATATATATATTTCTCATAAAACTTCGCTATAATAAACACAATTATATTTAGGAGAAATTATGCGTTATATAATTT
>WFND01000064.1 GCA_015484575.1 Helicobacteraceae bacterium | reverse complement strand
GCGTTTCACTCATTTTGTGGACGGGAATTATAGAGTAATTCTTTATTAATGTCAAGAGGTTTTTGAAAGAATTTTGGAATTTGGGGGAAAACTTCTATTTTATTGCTATTTATGAGAAATTTTCTCACATATATTTATTTTTTACTCGATTAAGTACGTTTATAAATTTATCTACATCATAAAAATTATCTTCTACTTTTTCTATTGCATTTTGTATTGATGATTCACTAAATTGCTCTTTTACATTAATACTTGATCTTACTATATCCAAGGCATCAACTTCTTGCTTAACACTAGATGGGATTTCAATTTCATTATCAAGGTACTTCATACACTCTACAAAAGTGCTGTTTAACTGCCAATGCTCAAATATCAGAGCATCTATTTGAGTGGTAGTCATATTTACATGTATATTTTCTACATATTCTAATTTCTCAAAATTTTGAACATCAAGAAGAAATTGATCCTCTTTTTTTCTCTCTATAACATCTCTTGCTATTAGTATTTTTCCTGTCTCCATTAAAAAAGCAATCGGTGTTAGTAATTTTGCTATATCTACATCTATTCCCATATACCACTGAAATGTTAATTCACTCTGCATAAGACTTATTTTTGCAAATTCTGCTGTTGATATGCCGTATGGGCTTAAGTTAATATCAAAATTTCGCTCTATTGTTGAAGATAACACCATCGCTCTTATTTTCGCACTTCCAAAAAGTGTAACAGCTTGTAAAACAGATATAATCTGTCGGCTAAAGCTATATAGAGGTGCATTTACTTTTGAGAGAATATCTACGGTTAGCGGTGGGTCTGATTCTATAATCTTAACTAACTTATCTATATCTGGGTCACCTTGAGCAAACAGTGTCTCCAATTTTACTACCGACTCCGGTAGTGGCGGTAGAGAGTTAACTCTTGCGATTATCGGTATATAAGACATTTTTTAAACCTTTTTTAATTTGCATACTATACAATATCTCTTATAAAAATTATTACTTAAGGTTTGTGCGTCTAGTAAACCTTTACTTTACGTAACATTTTTCCATCTTGTATTTCATTTACATAGATAGCTCTTTGCATATTTCCATCTACTGTTTGAAGATTAGATATAACACCGTCAAAAAGTTTTGAGTTTCTCAACTTGTTATTAACACATTCTCTATTATATGTTTTACATGCAAGCAGTGCATCATATAGTATCTGATAAGCTTCATATCCTAATCCCGTAAAAGAGTTTAGAGACAACTTGTGTTTTTTTAGATATTTTATTAAAATTTTAGACTGCTCATTAAACTCCATACTGTGAGAATAGTGATCGATAGTCAGCACCCCGTTTAAAATATCCATATCATTAGGAAAATGTTTGTGCATATCACTTAGCAGCCCATCTGTGGCAAAAATTTTTACATCTGTTTGCAAAGTGTTAAAAACTTTTAAAAATTTATAGCTCAAAAGAGCATTAGTGCTTAAAAAGATAATATCAAGATCTGAATCATCTATAAGTTTTTGATAGTTCTCTTTTTTGTTATTAAAACTTTCAATACTTCTGCTTAAAACAACTTCACCATCTAATTGTTTAAATTTTCTCTCAAAATATTCAGATATTGATTTTGAGTAGATATTATTTTTACTATATATAATTCCCACACGGCTCATCAACAGTTCATCTCTTATGTAAGAGGCACTCACTTCTGCTTCTCTTGAGTTAGACATACTTAAACGAGTCATATATGAGCAGACCTTGGTAAAGTCATCATGAGTTGCTATAACAGCTAATGTAGGAATTTTCTTATGTTGAACTTGAGGAATTATACCAAGTTGGGTTGCACTAGAGCAAAAAGTTAAAAGTGCCGTAGAATTTTTATCTATCATATCAACATATTTTTGTGATTTTTTAACATCTGAGCTATCATCTTGTATTTTAAATACAATTTCATCTCCATTTGGCAGAAGAGGTTTTAAATCTTTTGCACTAAAGAGTCCTTGCAGACCTTGAAGCCCAAATGCAGCTCCAGAACCACTTTGTGATGCAATAACCTGTACGTATATCTTTTTTCCACTAGGTAAAGGTTTTCTATCTTTTTCACAAGATGAGAGTAAAAAAATCAGACTAACCGCAACAATAAGTTTCATCATAATATATACTCCACACTTGCATTTATTCGTAGTTGACGTTTGTAGTTTTTCTCAATTTCTCTCTTTAGCTTGTATAAATCATTACGATTTAGCCCCTCACGCACCTTTAATCCAATATCTAAAACATCTTTTCCTTCTGTATATCTAAGTGTCGCACTGTTTACGATAATATATTTTCCATTTATTAAAAAACGCTCATATCTTGTAGCTTTTGATACCTGCTCTTTTTCAACTATTTTGTGAAATGATGTATATAGAGGAAAAGAGATAAATATCATTATTAACATAATGAGCATTAGACTTTTTTTACTCTTTAAAACGCTTGAGTATCCCAATACAAAAAATGTTAAAGTAGCAGAGAGAGTTATGCCTATCAGATTTGTAAAAAATAGTAAAAATGCCTGTAAAAATACAAGCATATCACCCTTGCCCAAACCAATTCCTGCAGTAGAGAGCGGAGGAACCAGTGCCACAGCGATAGCAACACCTGCCAATGATTGAATAATCTCTTTAAAAGATTTTGAATAAGCTGCTGCTATGCCGGATATGATAGCCACTCCCAAATCAAGAACAGTCGGGTTTATACGAGCTTTCATCTCAGAAGTCAGATCCATGCTTGGCAAAATATATGTAACCAGAGCCGAAGCACCGAGAGCTAAAAGAACTCCCCATGATATTTTAATCAAAGAGGCATTTAAAAGTTTGGTATCTGCTCTTAATAGTCCCATAGACAGAGATACGATAGGTGCCATCAAAGGAGCTAAAAGCATAGCACCGATAACTACGGCTATAGAGTTTGCAAAGAGACCTATAGTCGCTAAAAGGGTGCTAAGTAACATCAGCACAACATATATAGAGTGCATATTTGCATCATCTCGCAGAGCAGAAAACAGCTCCCTAAAGTGTTCTTCAGAGGCGTATGAAAAAAATGGGATATGCTTATCTCTATATCTTTCACTCTCTTTTTCATCGGGAAGGTTATCTGTCTTAATGGACTCCTTATTTTGATCCGAACTTGGATTTGCCTCCCAAAACTCTTCTGGTGCACTGACTTTAACGGCAGAATCGATAATCTTACATGTAACAGGCAGATAGACATGGAAACTATCGTCGATATGTAATCTTTTAGAACGTTTAGTCTCGATAGTAACTGATTTTGATTTTATTAGACCTACAGCATTTGATAAATTTGAACTATTTTTAGAAAAAGAGATTACTGAAAATAGAAATTTCATATACTCTATAACTGAGAAAGGAGATACTAAAATCATTTTAACCTGAGAATCTCTTACAGAGTGTTTGACACCTGAGACTCTTGAGAAGAAGCCCTTGTATGATGATTGAACCAAAGAGCCACCGCTTACTACGGTTTTTATCTTTTTATCATTTTCAGTAGTTATACTAACCTCTTGCATAGTTATTTTAAAAAACTCTTTTATCCCACGCTTTAAATTCTCTATAAATGCAAAAAAACCATTTTTATATGAGATATTACTAACCAAAGGAATCTCGCCAAACGTCGCTTTTACCTGCATTATCTTATCGCCACACTCGATTAAATCTACACTGTTATCACTCTGTAAAAGAGCAATATTTAGATTACTTTGTAGATTTGATGATAAACAGTAGTGACGTATCAGCTGTTTTTGACGTGCAAATGGTAAAAAACCGATAGATAAACTATGTTTTATAGCTACATGTAAACATTTCTCTATCTCTTGCGTATCTGCAGCAATTATAAGATGTTCGCCCTCATTTATATATTTTAGAGGCTCTTGTAAAAAAAGTTCGATATTGCAACTTGTTATCTTTACATGTAAGTCACTATTTTTGACAAGTTCAATCCAATCTAGTGCTTCATTATCGTAAACAAAGAGTGCTTTAGTATGATATTGCATTTAAGTACCTATTTTAATTTTGTTAATATCTGTATATCTGTTATATCTGCCTTTTGTAAAACGTTTAAAACCTTTACAAAACATTCATGAGGAGATGAAGCGTCTGCCCCTACGCGAAAGTATGATTTTTTACCCATTTTTTTTATACTTATCAATTCAGTTTTCAACTCATCTAAACTTAACATCTTCTTATCTAGGTATGTGTTACATGTAAGGTCGATATTTATTGAATGTTTATCGGCTTTTGGTTGAATTTTTTTACTTGCATCTGTTTTTGGCAAGGTGAGATCTATCACCTGAAGCTGTAAAAATGAAGTAGTAGTTACAAAAAAGATAAGCAATACCAAAAGAA
The DNA here is from genome assembly GCA_015484575.1 of Helicobacteraceae bacterium. Lineage (GTDB taxonomy): Bacteria > Campylobacterota > Campylobacteria > Campylobacterales > Sulfurimonadaceae > S010-53. Next base: position 39,346 of record WFND01000064.1, on the reverse strand, counting down.
GATCGATAAGATTTACAGGAGCAATATCGAGATGAAAATCTATTGCTCTACGCTTACGCCTCATCTTTAAATCCGATATAATGATATAGCTTTTCTTCAAATTTAATAGATAAGTTGCGAACCCACAACTCAAGAAGTCTGTAAGCGATGGTGGCATAGATGGCAACCATAAGTCCAGCCATAGTATCTGCTAAAACCTCTTTTATACCACGAGCTATTGCACCGGGATTGTTTAATCCAATAGAGCCTACACCCTCAAACACATGCCAGACTCCAAAAAATGTTCCTATTAATCCCAACATAGGGCTAAGTATCGCTATAAGACCTATAATACCTATGTATTTCATAAGATACTCATCTATCTTTTCTAGCTGAACTCCTATATTTGCATTATATAAAGCTCTCTCTTTGTCGGCAAAAGATTCTATGCTGATAATAGCATTTTTGATAATACTCATATCTGTTTTTTCTAAATGTTGTGCATTTAGATTTTTAATTATACCTGTCATACGTACAAGCTGATAAAGTTTTTCCAATATAATAACACTTGCTATAAAAAAGGCGATTATCAAAGTCCTGATAACCAAATCCTGCTCTAACCACAGCTGTAATACATTCATTTTGACTCCTACTAATAAATCTCGTATAATTTGAACAAGTTCAAATTATACTCAGTCACTAAAGCTTTGCCTGTCGGCAAGAAAGGAGTCATTTTGACTCCTATTTTAATCTATATACCAACTCAATACTAAATTCAAAAGGTGTTTCAAGTTTTTCCGGTGGTACTTCAAACTTACCTATACGCTCAAAAAGCTTGTTTGTAGCCCTGTCAAGTGTTCTGTAACCACTCGATTTTATAATCTTATGTTCTAAAATCTCTCCATACTTGTCAATTAAAAAACGTACTCTGACACTGCCTTGCTGTCTCATACGTCTAGCTTTTGTCGGATACCTTTTTTCAGATTTTATCGTATTATACACATACTCTTCATAAAGCTTAATTTTCTCTTGTTGTGCTGATGATATTTTGACTATTTCAGGCTCTTTAACTTGAGGCTCTTGTGTTTTAACAGGCTCTTTACTCTGTACGACTTCTTTACTAATCGTCTCTACGGTTTCAATCTTTTTTTCTATAGTTTTAGTTATATTTTTATCAGGAACTACGGCTTTAACAGGCACTTTTGGCTTTAAAACTTTTTTTATTTTTTTCTTCTGCTTTGGCTTTTTCTTTTTTCTTTTAATCTTCTTTTTTATCTTTTTGCGTTTAATTTTTCTCTTTACTTCGGTTTTTACAGGAGAAAACAGCGTAACCTTGACACTGTTTGGAGTTTTTTTTAGATTTTGCATCTTTTTATTATCATGAAATGATGGAAATCTAAATGCCAAAACCAAAGCTACAATAACCGCATATAGAGTTACTCTTACAAAAGGATATGAAAATATATTAAACATAAGCGGTATTGTACATAATTATTATACAGATTTATCTTTTAGTGATTGAAAAAACAGGATTTCATGTTTTCTTAAAAGCCTAATCATATTTGTAGAGCCTTGAGTACCGGTAGGGTCACCTGCTGTAAGTATATAGCTCTTTTCAATATTCAATGTGTTATGTTTCAAACCGTAATCCATAACAGAGCTTAATGTCATGTCAAAAGATTCCTTACTTACACTAAAAACAGGAACTATTCCCCATGAAAGCGTCAGTTGTCTCCTTGTCACATCATTGTGAGTGATAGCATAAATTGGTTTTTTTGGACGATACCTTGCCAATTTTCGAGCCGAAGAGCCTGAAGCAGTCAAAGTTAAAATACCGGCAACATCCAAATCTCTTGATAATCTTACAGCTGATTCATCTATAGAGTCTGTTATATCGTTTCTTTTAAAATCATTAAATTTATGATAATGATAATTTATCTCTGTTTCACGAATTGTCTCAAACATAGTTTTAACCGCCAAAGATGGATGAAGACCGACTGCACTCTCTTCAGAGAGCATTACGGCATCAGAACCATCTAAAACAGCATTTGCTATATCACTTATTTCTGCACGAGTTGCTCTCTCACTCTTTGTCATAGATAAAAGCATCTGTGTTGCCGTTATAACAGGAATAGAGGCTTCATTGGCTTTGTGTATTAACATCTTTTGAATATTTGGAACTTCATAATAAGGTACTTCGATACCTAAATCACCACGTGCAACCATAATACCATCAGAAGCTTTTATAATCTCATCAATATTTTCTACAGCATCAAATTTTTCAATCTTTGCTATAAGCATCTGTCTGCCGCCTAAAGAGTCAACAATCTCTCTTGCTTTTAGCATATCATTGGCATCTTGAACAAATGAGATAGCCATAAAATCAACGCCGTTTTCAACTCCCCACTGCATATCTAATCTATCTTTTTGAGTTAAAACATCGACTCCCAATCTGGTATTTGGAAAATTTACACCTTTCTTTGAAGATAGAACACCGCTGTTTTCAACCTCTACTCTCACTTTATCCGAAAAAATTTCTATCACTTTTGTACGAATAATTCCATCATATAGATAGATATAATCACCTACATGAAGTTGGTCTAAAATCTCACTATAATTTATGGATACCTCAAAACACCCTTTTGAAGTCTGTTTTCCCAGACATCTCTCTTTATGAAAAGTGATACAATCACCCTCTTTTAAATCAAACTGATGTTCTAAATCACCGATACGAATTTTAGGTCCGCTTATATCTTGTAAAACTCCTACACTCAAGTTCGTATTTTTCATAGCTTCTCTTATCTTGCTTAAAACATTTGAGTGATACTCATGAGTACCGTGGCTAAAATTTAAACGAAATACATTAACACCTGCATATATCAATGACTCTAGTGCCTCTATGGTATCTGATGCCGGTCCTACAGTTGCTATAATTTTTGTTCGTTTTTTCAATATTATACCTTTTTGATGCAATTCTATCTAAAATAATTTATATAGATAATAATAATTATCTTTTAGCTATTTTTATTAGTTTATTTTTTCCAATTTTAATTAATATTTATATGCTAAAATTACACCAACAAAATAAATAAAAAGAGGTAACACATGTTAGTAACAAACCCAGCTCCTGATTTTACGGCTACTGCAGTTTTAGCAGATGGTTCAATAGTTGAAGATTTTAAATTGAGTGAAAATTTTGGTGAAAAAGGTACTGTTGTATTTTTCTATCCATTAGATTTTACTTTTGTATGTCCATCTGAAATTATCGCTTTTTCTCATAGATATGAGGAGTTCCAAAGTCGTGGTGTAAATGTTATCGGCGTATCTGTAGATAGTCAGTTTTCTCACTTTGCATGGAGAGAAACTCCGGTAGAAAAAGGTGGTATAGGTCGTATCAATTTCCCACTTGTAGCAGATTTAACAAAAAATATCGCTCGTGATTATGATGTGCTTTTAGGTGATTCGGTTGCACTTCGCGGTTCATTTTTGATTGATAATAACGGTACTGTACGTCATGCAGTTGTAAATGATCTTCCACTTGGACGTAATGTTGATGAGATGTTAAGAATGATTGATGCTCAACAGTTTACTGATGAGTTTGGTGAAGTATGTCCTGCAGGTTGGCAAAAAGGTGACGAAGGTATGAAAGCTACTACTGAAGGTGTTGCTGAGTATTTAGCACAACACGAAGAAGAGCTTTAATACTCTCCTTTACATGTAAGAGTTTATCTTACATGTAAATACAATTTGTTATACTTGCGTATGAATATCTTGATAGTGCGTACAGATAAGCTCGGTGATTTTATCACTGCTCTTCCTACATGTAAAATTTTAAAACAGTATAATCCAAAATTTAAGATTACCGTCTGCATATCTTCGTTAAATGAGGAGTTGGCAAACAGATGTGATTTTATAGATGATGTTATTGTTGATGATACTAAAAACGCTTTAGAACTTGCAAAAAAGCTAAAACCATACAATTTTGACATATCTTTCACTCTGTTTTCAGATACAAAAGTGGCTCTAGCACAGTTTTTGGCTCGTATTTCTCTGCGTGTAGCACCTGCAACAAAGGTAGCACAGATTTTTTACAATAAGAGAGTCAAACAGAGACGTTCACGTGTAAAAATGGCAGAGTATGAGTACAATATAGCACTTGTCAAAAGCTATTTTACAGATATAAACAGCTCATATCCTCAACCTCTTTTAGGCTTTGATAGTAAAAAAGAGGATATTATCGCTTTTCATGTGGGCTTTGGTGGTTCTAGTGATGCAAATTTAACTATAAAAGAGTATTTTGAACTAGCACAGATAGTTAAAAATGAGAGTCGATATACCCCTGTAATGACTTTTGGTCCTACTGATAATACATTTTTACAAGAGGCAAAAAAGCTAAATACGGAGATAGAGTTTTATATCTCAAAAGATGGATTGGTAGCTTTTGGCAAATTTTTAAGTACCCTGAAACTTTTTGTAAGTACCTCTACGGGGACTTATCATCTAGCAGCTTTAGTCGGTACCGAAACGATGACATTTTTTGCAGACTCGCTTTTTGCCTCTGTTAAGAGATGGAAAGCCGTAAGTGATGAGAGTATTCAACACCCTTTTATGTTAAGCCAAGATATTAAAAAACGTCAAGATACACTCTTACATGTAAAGCAGAAATTACGAGAGATTATCGCTTAATATGAGAGATAAACTAAGAGCTTTTTTTCATACTCTTTTGCTCTCTTTAGGTATGACTCTGATTTTTATACTCTTAGAGCAGAGTTATCGTATATACAACCCTATCTTAAACTTTAATCTCACCCTAAATACTTTTGGCGAACTAATTTTAATAAACTTTCTTATACTTTCTCTATCAAAACGAGGAGTGATTTTTGGTATATACACTCTTATATCTATCTTAATTTCAGCAGAACTTTTACACTTTAACTACTATGGTTCTTGGATATTTCCTCTTGAATTTATACTATTTTTTACTAAATTTTATGATACATTTGAGACATTTTCTAAAGTTTTAAATATGATGATTGTGCCTTTTATCATTATCATAGTATCTATTGTCTCGGGTATCTATATTTTAAAAAAATTGCCTCAAAAACGTTTTATTATCCCCTATTTGGGCTATGTGTGGTTGGCTCTTGTTATATTTATTCCCGGTAGAGTTTGGATTAATAACTCAGATAAAGGAGCTCGTCCAAATGTAGAGGTAAATCCACTAAGAAATGCCATAGAGACTCTCGGTTATTTAGGAGGCAGTTTAGCTATAAAAATGATATTGCATGAAGATACTACTCTATCTCAAAAGATAATAGAGCCACTGCCTCTGTTAAAAAGAGATATAGATGCAAATATTGTACTTATCATGGGAGAATCTCTAAATAGAAACTTTATGTCACTTTATGGGTATAAAAAAGATACGACTCCATTTTTAAACTCCCTGAAAAAGAGTCCAAATTTTATATATAAAAAAGGAATCTCCTCTGGTGTATATACAGATGTCTCACTTCCCTCTTTCTTTAATATGATATATCGTCCTAACGGACTGCCACAGATAATAAGCACAAATACATGTCTGTTTAAGATGGCAAAAAACAGCGGTTTTAGCACCCATTTTTTTAGCTCTCAATCGCAAGACGCACTTAGCAATATAAAGAGTTATCTATGCACTAGATGGATAGACAGTTATCTTGACGGCAGTAGTTCAGCTGCAGATATTCACCACACAGACAGCGATGAGAAGTTACTTGAGAAATTAAAAAGCGTTAATCTGAATATCTCTAATTTCATTGTACTTCATCAGGTAGGCTCACACTCACCTTATGCTCAGAGATACCCAAGTAGATATGAGAAGTTTAAAGATACAGACGAGAAGCGAAGTGCGTATGAAAACAGCGTGTTATATACGGATGATGTTATAAAAAAAATCATTACATATCTTCAAAACAGCTCAAAAAAACCCACATATATTATATTTACTGCAGATCATGGAGAGAGTGTCGGTCAAGATGGACGTTATGGACACGGTCACATAGAGTTTAAAGAGCAGCATAAAGTACCATTTTTCATATATGCTTTACATGTAAATAAAAAAGAGATACCTAAAATGCCGGATGAAGAGTTTATCTCTCACTTTGAGATGTCAAAAATAGTTGCCCAACTTTTAGGATACGATACAAGTAAATTACACCCGCAAAGACCATGTTATGTATGTGGCGGAGATATATCTGGCTTGGCAGGTTTTTTGGAGATACCAAAAAATTAGTAACTGACCTTATGCACCATAAATCCATAGCTCCATAATTTTGAGTATATGCTATAATTTTGGTATGATTTAGCTATACACATCCCACTGATATATTACAAGGAGACATTATGCAAAATTATCAAAGTCACATAACAATAGATCCAAATATAAGATCTGGCAAACCAATTATTCGTGGAATGCGGATAACTGTATATGACATCCTTGATATGCTTTCTGATGGTATGAGCTTTAATGAAATCATGCAAGATTATCCAAAATTAAGAGAAGATGATATTTATGCTGTTCTCTCATATGCAGCTGATAAAGAACATAAACTTTCAATATGTGCCTAAAATTATTATTTGACCAAAATTTATCCTATCGTTTGGTATCAAGGTTAAAAGATAGCTATCCAAATTCTACACATGTAGAAACTGTTGGATTAGACAAATCAAGCGATATAGATGTATGGAAATATGCAAAAGAAAATGGATATACATTAGTTTCTAAAGATTCTGACTTTAATGACATCTGTACGCTATATAATTTTCCTCCACATATTATTTGGCTTAGGCTTGGTAATAGTAGAGTGTCCAGAGTAGAAGAAGCATTGCTAAAATATAAAGTTGAAATCTCTTCCATAGTTGAAAAGAATATCACTGGAATTATTGAAATTAACTATTAATTTGATAACAAAAGTTTAAAAATTAGCACCTTTTAGTTTTCTTTTTAACTCTGTTTTGGCTTGAAGTTTTTTTGCTGCATCAGAAGCTCTCTGTATAGCTTTATCGACATCTAGTGACGCAACCTCTGCGTAACTTGTTGCTAGTAGTTTTAAATCCTCCTCTTTTGCCCAAAATTTTGCAAAGTTTTCCAGACCTTCATACTCTCCAATATCTCTAAACTCCATACGATTAATATCTACCAAAGAGAAGTGATAAGAGCCGTTTTTTCTGCTTATTAAGATATTTCCCGGTGAGTAATCAACATGCCAAACACCCTTTACATGTAAGTCATAAGTAAAGAGTGCAAAAGCCTTTATAACCTCTTTGTAATCTTCTATTTTTCTATGAAAAGCTTCACGTATCGTAAAATCATACGCTTCATATTTAGCAATAAAGTAGCTCTGTTTTAAGAGTCCAAAACGGTAAAATTCAATTAAACCTATAGGTGTAGGAGTGTTTACATGTAAGGCTTGAAGCTTTATAGCATTATCGTAAGATTTACGAGCTTTTCCATCACGAAGGTAGGCATATGCGAACTGATTTATAAGATGAGGCACTTTAAAAGCTTTTATAACAACTTTTTCACTCTCTATCTCGGAGATACGAAGCTCATTTCTCGCTTTATGAATACTCTCATCTGAAGCATCAAAATATCTCTTTACATCTAACAGAGCATCTTTGAAATGTAGATATTTATCGTTTAAACTGTACTTATAACTCAAGATTTTCCTTTATTCTATTGTAGCTCTCTTTTGTACTTTGAAGCTTATATGAGACATCAACATGGTCATTTGAATCACCCATGTATCTCTGCTGTATGGCTAGTGGTTTTGGAACAAAGTATATATTTTTCATCACATTTGAAAGCTCTGTGTTTATATGCTCTATTATCTTTTTATCTTTTTTTACCAAGCTTACATGTAAAGCTCCATGCAGATATGAGCATTGCAGTTTTTTCTCTCCGCAAAAGTTATCCATCAGAGATAAAATTTTTAGCTTATCTTTATCTATCTTATCTTTGAGTCCAACACCCTCTTTTAACCTCTTTTTCCCATTGGCAAAAGTATATTTTTTCTGTTTTGTATAGTCATGTTTTATATCTATAGTGCTATCTTTATCTTCATACAGGTACTTTATAAACCAGTTTATCTCTTTTATATTAAATAAAAATGCGAAATATTTTGAGTAGAGACTGTCTATAACGCCACTCATCTCGCTAAGAGGTGTAGAGCGTGTTTTAAAATAACTTGTTAGATTAAGAGGTCTATACCAGACATCAAGGCTCTGCATAATAATGACATTTTTAAGCTCTTTATGCTCTTTTGCAACTCTTTTTAGCATATTTAGTGAGCCTATAATTCCATAACTTCCGGTAAGTGCAACATTGAGTGTTTTGCTATGAGATAGCTTAGAGAAATATTTTGCATCTATAGCGTTTCCTGCAGAGCTGTCACCGACTATAAGAGTCTCTATCTTGGTTAATTTTTGTAATTTATGCTCTTGATAGGCTAAAATTCTATCGTTTTCATTATATACGAGATGTAGTGAGTGTAAAAATCCTGCTATCACAAAAAGAGCAGAGGCAAATATCAAAACTATATATGAAAATTTCTTATAACTCATAAAAATACCTAAAAATTAAAATACAAAAACTCACTAAATGAGCTTAAACGCTCTAAAGAGAGATATAAAAGTGTAAGAATTATAAGAAGATTTTTATAACTCAACCTAAAACGCTGATGAAGCTCAAAACTGTTTTTAAATACCAGCACAACTATAAAAGCCAAGACTATCCATAAGAGAGTTTTAGACTCTACATGTGAAGCAGATGAGAGAGAAAACATCCCACCTAAAACTTTTAAAGCATCATCAAACTCTTTGGCTCTGAAAAATACCCAAGTTATATTTATGAAGTTAAAAGTGATAAACCACGCTATAACTTTTGGCATACTTATACCCATCTTCTGCCAAAGTCTGTGAATAACCAGAGCTGTCCCATGTAAAAAACCCCAAAAAGCAAATGTCCACCCTGCTCCGTGCCAGATACCGCCCAATATAAAAGTGAGCATAATATTTGAGTATGTTTTTAATGAGCCTCTTCTGTTTCCTCCCAAAGGTATGTAGATATAATCTTTTAAAAAGCGTGAGAGTGTGATATGCCAACGTCTCCAAAAGTCTTGAATACTCAGAGCCTTATAAGGAGAGTTGAAGTTTATAGGTAGCTTTATATTAAAAAGCAGTGCTGCACCTATTGCCATATCCGTATATCCGCTAAAATCAAAATAGAGTTGAAAAGTGTATGAGAGTGAAGTTGCCCATGCCTCTGCCGTACTTAAGGTTTGTGCCACATCAAAACCATTTGTAGCCCAGAGTGCAAAAGTATCTGCTATAACAACCTTTTTAAATAATCCGATAGAGAAGATAAACAGCCCTGTTGCTATATTTTTATATCTTTTAGCCAAGTTCCAACGTAAAACAAACTGTGGCATCATCTCCTTATGATGTACTATAGGACCTGCTATAAGTTGAGGAAAAAATGTGACAAACAGAGAGTAATTTAAAAAATCATACTCCTTTGTTTCACCTCTGTATGAATCGACAAGGTAAGCTATCTGTTGAAAAGTGAAAAATGATATAGCTAGAGGAAGTGCTATATGTAAAAGCTCTATGTTGGTATTTGTGAGAAAGTTTATATTTTGTATAAAAAAGTCTGCATATTTAAAGTATCCAAGCAGAGATAAGTTTGCTATTATTCCAAAGACAAGCACTCTTTTTTTAGCTGTTTTTATATGATGAGTATTATCATTTAAGCTACTTCCTACCGTATAGTTAAAGAGCATTGAGCTTAAGATTATAGGCAGATAGCTGACATTCCACCAGCTGTAAAAAAAGAGTGAGCTAAAGACCAAAAAGGCTTTTGCTCCTGTTATAAGACGCTTTTGTAGAAGGTAAAAATAGATAAAAAAGCTTAACGGCAAAAATACAAATATAAACTCGTAACTGTTAAAGAGCATCTATCTCACTTATCTACATAGAGATTTTTATACTCTTGAACAACAAAAGACGGAGTATATATTTTTAGGTATTTATGATGTTCTAACTTCTTTGTATCTGCTAAGACATCAACTATCTTTTTAGCTATCTCTTTAACATCAAAATCCATAAGATACTCAGCCAAATCACCTGACATAATATCCATAGTTCCACCTTTTCCACGGGTGGAGATTATATCTGTTTCGCATGATAGTGACTCAAGAAGAACATTTGGCAGACCTTCGTTTTTTGAGGTAAACACAAATAACTCGGCATCTTTCAACCATGGATATGGGTTGTTTAAAGCTCCTGTAAAATGGACGCTATCGCTTACATGTAAACTTTCAGCCAACTCTTGAAGACTCTTTTTAAGTCCACCATCACCCACTAAAACAAGCTTATGTTTTAGATTAAAATTTTCTCTTGCATAAGCGAAAGACTTTATGAGCAGAGAGATATTTTTAACGGGTGCAAAACGTCCTATATTTATAATATATTTTTCATTAAACTCTGTTTTATAGGCATTTGAGCGTTGTTGAATCAGTTTTACATTTATAGGGCTTGGTATTACATGTAAACTTTTCGGTTCAACCGCACTTGCTTTAAATCCAGACTCTATCTCTCTTTTTACACTAGGAGCGTTACAGATTATCTGTTTATGAGAAAAGATTGCTCTTCTAAAAAAATCACTAAAAAATGTATCATACTCTCTTAAGATATTGACCTGCTGAATCACAAGTTCAGCTCTGTTGTATCTCCATATCATCTCAAAAGTACCCTGCCCACGAATCAAGATAAGGTCAAACTTACCAAACTCTTTCTCCAAAGCGTTCATCTTCCATCTAAAGATAGGAGTTAGCAGTATTCCCTGAGAGTAAAAATAGCTGTGCCTGATAATGCCGTTTAATATTTTGGCAAATAGATTTAATATCAGTCCGATACCGCTCTTTTTTAGTATCTTCTCAATATTAAAAAGGTGTGTATGAACATCATCATTTGCAGATAACGCCTTGTCTCTGTCTTTAAAATAGATAAGATGGCTCTCATGCCCCTCAAGAGCAAAAGTCTCTGCAAGATTTATGGCAGCTCTCTCCATTCCCCCGATTTTAAGACTCTTTACAATAACGGCAACTCTCATAGATAAAACTCTTTATACCACTTTACGAAAGCTTTTATGCCATCTTTTAACTCAGTAGATGGTCTATAATCAAACTCTTGTATAAGATCTGTAACATCAGCATAAGTGGACTCCACATCTCCATCTTGCATAGGCAACATCTCTTTTTTTGCCTTTTTTCCGAGTTCATCTTCTAATATCTCAATAAAACGCATTAGACTTATATGTCTGTTATTTCCTATGTTATATATTCTGTATGGTGCTGATGATGTACTCACGTTTGGATGATAAGCGTCCCATGATTTATCTGATTTTGCCGGATTGTCTATTATCTTAATCAGACCATCTACTATATCTCCGACATATGTAAAATCACGACTCATCTTTCCGTGATTAAAAACCTTAATAGCTCTGTCGTTTAAAATAGCATCACTAAATAACATAGGAGCCATATCTGGTCGTCCCCACGGTCCATAAACGGTAAAAAAGCGGACTCCCGAAGTTCTTATGCCGTAAAGATGAGCGTAAGTGTGTGCCATCATCTCATTTGATTTTTTGGTTGCAGCGTAGAGGCTTACAGGGTGGTTTGTGCTGTCTGTTGTCCTAAACGGTTGTGATTTATTTAACCCGTAGATAGATGAACTAGATGCAAAAACCAGATTTTTTACTCCGCTATGACGACACCCCTCTAAGATATTTAAAAATCCTACAATATTGCTCTGTACATATACGTGAGGATTTTCTAGTGAGTAACGCACACCTGCCTGTGCCGCCAAATGACAGACTCCATCAAACTTCTCTTTTTCAAAAAGCTCTTGCATGGACTTATCATCGGAAATATCTATCTTTTTAAATCTAAAGTTGCTGTATTTTGATGATTTTCCACCTTTTATATCTTCAACACCCAACTCTTTTAGTCGTCCTAATTTTAAATTTACATCATAATATTCGTTAAGATTGTCTATGCCGACAACTTCATCACCACGCTCAAGAACTCTTTTGGTTAAGAAAAATCCTATGAAACCTGCACTTCCTGTTACCAAATATTTCATAAATTTTCCTTTTTAAATTTTGTAATTTTACCACTTATAGGATAAAATCAAGTATATGAAACAGAAAATTACCGCAAATATAATCACCTTAAACGAAGAAAAAAACATAAAAGAGTCTATCTTGTCCGTTCAAGAGGTCTGTGATGAAGTTTTAGTTATAGACTCATACAGTAGTGATGACACCTGTATGATAGCAGAGTCTATGGGTGCTAAAGTTATAAAACAGAAGTATCTAGGAGATGGTGCTCAAAAAGCTTTTGGCGCACCACTTGCAAAACACAACTGGATACTTAGCATAGATGCAGATGAACGTTTGGACAGTGACGCTATAAAAGCCATAAAAGAGCTAAATCTTGAAAAGACGCCTTATAGTGCCTTCTCCTTTGCAAGAAAAACTTTTGTAGGCAAAAAATTTATAAAACTCTGGTATCCGGATCGTGTCACAAGACTCTACGATAGAGAAAAATGCTCATTTTCAACTGCCGGTGGACATGCAAAAGTCGAGTGTGATAAGATAAAAGATTTAGATGCACATATGCTTCACTACTCGTATGAAAACTACTCACACATGATAAAAACAACACACAAATTTATAACAAGAGGTGCAAAGATAGCTTATGAAAATGGCAAAAGGGCTTCTGTTTTCGACCCATTCACGCATGGGTTTGGTGCGTTGTTTAAAGCACTTATCTTAAAAGGCGGTATCTTTCACGGAATTGATGGTCTAAATGTTGCGGTTATCTCTTCATTTAGCTCATATATGAAATACGCTTTAATACTGGAGATGCAAGAAAATGAGTAAAAAAAATCTACTAGAGCTATGCCTTTCCCCGGACTTGGGAGGCTTAGAGCTGTATATGGTTAGATCTGCAAAAGCACTAGATGACTCTTTACATGTAATAAGTGTAATAAACTCAAAAGGAAAACTGCAACAATACTACAAAGATGGCAGATATGCTTATGAGATGATAGAGAAAAAATCAAATATATTTATGTTTTTAGCAGCTAAAAAGTTGGCAGATATTATAGATAAAAACAAGATAGATGTACTTCATCTTCACTGGAGCAAAGATATTCCCATAGCCGTATTAGCAAAGATATTATCTACACACAAGCCTAAACTTGTGCAGACTAGAAATATGACAATGACACGCTTCAAAGATGATTTTTATCACCGTTTTTTATATAAAAACATAGACCTGATGCTGCCTGTCACTCATCAAGTAAAAGCCCAGCTAGAGAAATTTATTCCTAAAGATATACGTCCGGAGATTGAAGTTTTATATATGGGTTCGGATAAGCCTGAACTCTTACATGTAAAAGAGATAGATAAAAAACGTACAGAATTTGGCATGGATAATCAATTTGTAGTCGGTATGGTAGGTCGTATAAATGAAGCAAAAGGACAACATTTACTGATAAAGGCCATTGCAGAGATAGAAGATAGTGCGGTACACGCCTATTTTGTAGGTCACGAGATGAAAAAAGGATATGTAGATTCTCTTAAGAAAATGGCTGAGGAGCTAAGTGTAAGCAGTCGTATTCATTTTCTAGGCTTTATGAAAAACCCTCACCACTTTTACCAGATGGCTGATGTTGTTGTCTTAGCCTCAAAGCGTGAAACTTTTGGGCTTGTTTTGATAGAGGCTATGCAGGTTGGCAGTGCGGTTATAGGCTCAAATAGCGGTGGTGTTGTTGAGATTATTGATGATGGGGTTAATGGTCTTCTTTTTGAACAAGGAAGTGTCACTTCACTAGCTGGTGCTATAAAAAAGCTATACGGTGACGACACCCTAAGAGAGGCTCTAGCCCATAAAGGCATGAAGAAGTCACAAGAGAAATTTTCAGATACAAAACAGTTTGTAAAACTCTCAAAAATATTAGAGACTCTCTGATGTTAATAAGCGTAATTGTACCTACATACAAAGATTTACAGGCTTTAAAACTTATCTTCAACGCTTTAAATATGCAGACATATAAAAATTTTGAAGTTATTGTTGCTGAAGATGATGAAGATGCAGAGGTAGCAAAATATATAAAATCTGCAAAATTTAACTTCAAAATAAAACATTATCACCATAAAGACAGAGGCTGGAGAAAAGCAAAAGCACTAAATGGTTCTATAAAATTGAGTGAGGGAGAGTATCTTATATTTTTTGACGGTGATTGTCTGCCTTACAGCACCTTTGTTGAAGCTCATGTAAAGCTTATGCAAAAAGAGACTGTTTTATGTGGACGCAGAGTAAATCTAGGCGATAAACTAAGCAAAAAATTACGAAATGAAGAGTTACATGTAAATACGATAGAGAGGAATTTCTTCTCATTTTACAGGCAGATGAAAGATGATAAAGCACGTCATATAGAGCAGGGTCTGTTTCTATATCCCGCTTCTGCTTTTTACAACTTTATCATAAAGATTTTAGATAAAAAAAGACGTCTTGTCGGCTGTAATTTTTCTGTATATAAAGAAGATATTTTAAAAATAAACGGTTTTGATGAGTCATACCCCTCCGGAGATGTGGCTGATGATGTAGATATAGAGTGGAGATTAAATGCCATAGGCGTACAGAACAGATCTTGCAAATATGCGGCAAATCTGCTCCATCTAAACCATCCAAGAGCTGATAGAAGAGAGGCTCACAGAAAAAATTTTGAGCTTATGAAGTTAAAACAAAATCACGGTGAAGTTTTTTGTCTTGATGGAATACTCAAATCACCTCTTTAAAATACTCAATAGTCTTTTTCAGTCCCTCTTCCAAGCTTACATGCGGCTCCCAATTTAGCTCTTTTTTTGCCAAAGTAATATCCGGTTGGCGTTGCATAGGGTCATCTTGTGGAAGCGGTAGATGAATAATTTTCGAGTTTGAACCTGTTAGAGATATGACTTTTTGAGCTAATTCCAACATGGTAAATTCACCCGGATTTCCTACATTTACAGGACCTGTAAAACCATCACGAGAGTTCATCATACGTATCATTGAATCGACCAAATCATCAACATAACAAAATGAGCGTGTCTGCATACCGTCACCGTATATAGTTATATCTTCACCTTTTATAGCCTGAACTATAAAGTTTGAAACTACACGTCCATCATAAGGATTCATATTTGAGCCGTAAGTGTTAAATATACGGACAACTTTAATATCTACTCCATATTGACGGTAATAATCAAAAAATAGAGTCTCGGCACATCGTTTTCCCTCATCATAACAGGCACGGATTCCTGTCGTACTGACAGAGCCTTTATAGCTCTCTGGTTGTGGGTGAATCTCTGGGTCTCCATACACTTCACTTGTTGAAGCCTGAAGTATTTTTGCCTTTGTACGTCTTGCAATATCTAGCATATTGATAGCACCCATAACAGAGGTAATTGTTGTCTGAACCGGATCAAACTGATAGTGCGGAGGAGATGCGGGACAGGCAAGATTGTATATCTCATCCACCTCTAAAGAGATAGGCTCACTCACATCATGACGCACCAACTCAAAATATTTATTATCCATCAGATGCTCTATATTTTTTTTATCTCCTGTGAAAAAGTTATCCAAACAGATAACATCGTTACCTTCTTTTAGAAGTCTTTCACATAGATGAGAGCCTAAGAAACCGGCTCCACCCGTTACTAAGATACGTTTTTTCATTTAGCTATCCTCTTGTTGTGATAGAGCATATACTGTGCTGTTTTATAGTAACTGTTTGTTAAGTTTTTCAACTTTTCAAATAGCTCTTTATGCTCGGCTGACACATCTTTTTGCGGTGTGTTGGAATCTATTACATGTAAAGCCCCTTCATCTACTCCATAGTGTCTTAAAAAGTAGTAATTTCCAGATACCATCCCTATAAAAGGCTGGTTGCCGTGTCTAATAGTAAAAGCTCCCTGCTTATCATCATATCTACTGTCAAAAAGGTCTCGTCCCATAGTCTGTATGCTGTATGACTGCCCTGCTAGAGCTGCTATAGTAGGCATAACATCTACCTCTGAAGCTGTTTTCTTAACAACTTGCGGTTTTATAAGTTTTGGCGAATATATAACAAAAGGTACACGATGTGAGCCTAAAACCAGCTCTGATGTACTCTCGCCTTTATAGCTGTGTTCACCTGCATATCCGTTTATACCGTGATCACCCCAAAAAGCAAATATAGTGTTATCGGCATATCCGGATTTTTTTGCTAATTGTATAAAATATCCTATAGAGTAATCCATAAGACGATAAGAGTTGTACTCTTTTTCTGTCTCAAAACCGTAACGATTTGCCTTTTCTTTATCTATATGTTTTGTTTTAAAGCCGTAAGTTTTATCAGGCATAGTATAAGGGCGATGATCTCCTGATGTCTGAATGATAGCAAAAAACGGTTTTTTCTGACGTTTTAAAACTTTGTCCGCCTCGATAAACATATCTATATCCGAAACACCCCAGACATCATTTCTAGGAGCATCATAATCTTTCTCCTCATACAGATGAAGAGAGTCTATATTTTTACTTAAAATTCCACGTATATTTCCCCATGACGCAGAGCCGCCTATAAAGTAAAACTTCTCATATCCATCAAACTCATTCATTATGGTGTGTTGGTCAACTATAAGAGGGTTACGGCTAGATGTGCCTTTTAGTTCTACATCCGGCATAGATGTTATCATGGTAAACACTGAACGTGCCGTTCCTGTTGAAGGTGTAAAATAGTTTGGAAAATAGATACCCTCTTTTGCCATCTTGTTCGTGTATGGAGTGGGATTTAGTGGATTTCCTGACATAGAGGTCTTGTATGCAGCGTAAGATTCCACCAAAATCAGCACTACATTTGGTTTTTTTGCCAGAGGTTTTACATCAACTTTTCTTACATAATTTAACTTCTCTTGATCTGGATTGTCAACATCTAAATATTCTGCCATTGTCGGATAAGCTTTTTTTGTTTGAGCTATGTTAAAATTGACACGTCCGTTTTTCCATGTGTCAAACAGATAGTGAACAGGGTTGTATGTAAGTTGTGCAGCAAAAGGGTGTTTTGAAAATGCAGCATCTGACCAACGCAGAGGGTATTGAGAAAGTTTTGAGTATGCTCCTATAACAACCAACCAAAAAGAGATGAAAGAGATAACAAAAAGTTTCATCTTTGACAATTTAACCGCTTTTATTTTTGAATAGTATTCAAAATGGTAATTTAGCATAAAATAAAAGAGCCTGATAGATGCCGCATATCCTATCAAAATCCAGACAATATGATAGCTCTCCCAGAGCATCTGTGCAGAGATAGCAGCGTCTTGCAAAAACCTCATAGCCGTAAAATCGAGACGTCTTGAGAGATACGCATAATGTCCAAAATCTACCGCATATACCAAAGCTATAAAGCTAAATCCCAAAGTTATAACAACAACCCAAATCTTACGAAATACTACAGAACGCAGAGGAGATATAAGAGGTATCCACCCTATAAAAAACAGAGGTAAAAGCAGAGCTATAGCTACTCGCAAATCAAATCTAAACCCCAACCAAAGAGCTGTCATCAAATCAGAAGAGCTTAAAGGTGACTCTTTTGGCTCAAAAACATAATAGAAGATAAGATGAAGTAGAAAAAACAGAGCTGTTATACGAAAGAGTAAGACAAAAAACATCCGTAAAAACGGAGGTATCTTTTCACAAGAGAACTTTTGCATTGAAATCCTTAAAAATATTGATGCCATTATAGCAAAAATTGTACTACTCTTAAGAAGTCTTAGTTATAATATAGATTATGTCCTAACAAGTCTATTAAGGAAGCAGTTACTTTTAATGAAACATATCAATCCATTTTTACATGTAAAACGCCAACTACTCTCTATTTTTATAGTCTTGCTCTCATTTTTAGCTCTTATGAGTCTTGTTCGTATCTATCTATTTATCAACTACGCCGCAAAAGGCTTAGAGAGTTATTTAGATCTCTTTTGGGCTCTTTTTCTGGGTTTAAGACTTGATGCAAGTATTTTAGCCTATGTTATGGCTCTACCCACTCTGTATCTGCTGTTTTTATGGATACTTAGACTTCACTCTATTATAGAAAAAAGCTACTCTCTGTTTAAATACTATCTTTTTGTTACGCTCACGCTAATCACTATCTTGATGATTATGGATATAGGCTATTTTTCATTTTTTTCAGAACATATCACCCTGATGATTTTTGGAATTATAGATGATGATACAAAAGCACTTTTTGAAATTGCCAAAAAAAACTACAATCTTCCTCTTTTTACGCTCTTTGGTATCTCATATCTTATCGCTTTATACAGATATATCTCTTATATGTTAAACAGACGCCCCTCTCTATCTTCCAAAGAGGCTACTGTCTCTCTTCAAGCAGGATTTTTTCTACTTTTAATAGTGGCTGTTTCTCTTATCGGTCGCGGCTCTATCGGTCTGTTTCCTTTAGCAAAAGACATAGCCGATGTTTCAGATGACCCGCTAATAAACAAGTTGCCTAAAAATGCCGTTTATGCTATGGTTGATGCTTACGATCAATACTCAAAAAGTAAAGACGGAAGCTATGATTTAATCAAAATGAGTGGCTACAAGGGTAAAATAAACAGAGCTTTTGCCTTACATGTAAGAGCACCCATAGATGAGAGTAACCTCATCAAAAATCTTGAGAAAAGTACACCAAAAAACAGCTATCTTGAAAAAAATCCTCCAAATGTTGTCGTTGTGATGGTTGAGAGTTTTGGATTGCCAATCTTGAAGTATCAAAGTGAAAAGTTTGATATATTGCGAAGATTAAAAAAACATTTTGACGAAGATACGGTTTTTACAAATTTTATCTCTGCTTCAAATGGTACTATAGTCTCGCTTGAACCACTTTTACTAAATATAACAGCACGTCCACAAAGCACATCTTTTGCTCAAAGCAAGTATCTAAACACCTCTTTTAAACAAGCATCTGCAAGGGTTTACAAAGATGCCGGATATGAGACGAGTTTTGTTTATGGCGGAGATCTGTCTTGGCGTAATGTCGGGAGCTTTATGAGTCGTCAAGGTTTTGAGCATACTTATGGAAAAGCCGCTATCTCAAAAGCCTTACATGTAAAGAGTAAAGATGCCTATCATGATTGGGGTATCTATGACAAATACAGCTACGATTTTGTACTTAAAAAGCTAAAAAACTCTAAAAAACCGCAATTTATTTTTCTACTTACAACAAATAATCATCCACCATACATAATCTCAAAAGAGTACAATTCAAAAAAACTAAACTTCTCAAAAGAGTTAAAAAAACATATCACGGGAGATATGGATTTGGCTCATAAACGCTTTAGTGACTATCAGTACGCACTCGATATGGCAGGAAGATTTATGGATAAGATTAAAAGCAGCTCTCTAGCCAAAAACAGTGTCGTGGCAATAACCGGAGACAATAACACGGTTGAGGGGATAATGAGTTATGATGATTACTATACACAGACAAAGAAAATACCTTTTTATCTCTATCTGCCTTCTGCCTTACATGTAAACGATATTAACACAAGCGTTGCAGGTTCACATAAAGATATATTTCCCACACTATACAACCTTACACTCTCAAATCAGACTTATACGTCTATCGGAACAGATTTAAGAGATTTTAAAGCTTTGCATTGTGGTTTTAATGATGCCGGAGTGATTATAAGTGCCGATGGAGGATTTAAACTAGACAGACCTAAAACCCCCCTTCAAAAAAAATGCAATGAGTATTACAAAGCCTCTTTAGCCGTCAGCGAATATCTTATTAAAGGCTCAAAACCTATAAACTAGCTATAATACGTTTATGAAACTTACTTTTAAACGTTATTGGCCTTTTTTAAGAGAGTACAAAAGTCACTTTCTTCTTGTACTTTTAGGCATTATATTAACCGTTGCTGCAACCACTGCTACTGCCCATATTATGAAGCCGTTAATGGATGAGATGTTTATCTCAAAAGATCCAAACATGCTAGTTATCATCCCCTTTTCACTTATAGGTATCTATATAGTAAAATCTGTGGGGCGTTATATTCAAGCTGTATATACAAACTATGTCGGTCTGCATATTATCTCAAGATTGCGTGAGATGCTTTTAGAAAAAATCTTGTATCTTGATATGGAGTTTTTACATGCTAATCGTAGCGGGGAGCTTATCTCCCGCGTAACAAATGATATTAACCGTGTTCAGTATTTTGTCTCTAGTATGCTACCTGAACTTATTCGTGAGAGCCTGACTGTTGTTGCACTTGTCGGATATGTTATCTACCTTGATGCCTCTTTATCTTTTTACGCTTTTATCGTTATGCCTCTAATTATCTACCCTTTAGTCCGAATAGCAAAGCGTCTAAAAAAACTCTCACACCGCTCTCAAGAGAAAAATGCTGATGTTGTAACACGCCTGACGGAAGTATTTAACAATAATGAAGTTATAAAAGCAAACGCTACAGAGAGATATGAGATGAGGCGTTTTTCAAAAGAGAACTGGAACTTTTTTAATATAAATATGAAATCGGTATATTCTAGCGAGCTTGTCTCTCCACTGCTTGAGATTATCGCAGCGTCAGGTCTTGCCACTATCATATATATAGGCGGTCAAAAAGTATATAGTGGCAATATGAGCGTAGGTGAATTTACTGCATTTTTAACTGCCGTAGGTCTTGTGTTTCAACCTATTAGACGTATAGGCTCTATATATGGAAAGATTCAAGATGCTGTGGCTGCTAGTGAAAGAATCTTTGATGTTTTAGATACGCAGACAAAAATAGTTGACGGTTATATCAAACTAAATGAAGATATTTACAATATCTCATTAAAATCAGCAGCACTCTCATACGCAGATAAAGAGGCACTAAAAGATATATCTTTTGAACTAAATTCAGGAGAGACAATCGCACTTGTAGGTGATAGTGGAGGCGGTAAAAGTTCCATAATCAACCTTCTTATGCGTTTTTATGATCTTAGCTCCGGAAGCTTACATGTAAATGGTAAAAATATAAAAAACTATACACAAAACTCACTGCGTCATCATATAGCTTTGGTTACTCAGCGTGTATATATCTTTCAAGACTCATTAGCAGCAAATGTAGCCTATGGTGAGGAGATAGATGAAGCCAAAGTTTATGAGGCTCTTAAACATGCAGATGCTTTAGAATTTGCCGAGGGCTTAGATAAGGGTATATATACACAGATGGAGGAGTTTGGAGCAAATCTATCTGGTGGACAGAGACAGAGAATTGCTATAGCAAGAGCGATATACAAACACGCTTCACTTCTTATCTTGGATGAAGCGACAAGTGCCTTGGACAATGCAAGTGAACAGAGGATACAAGATGCACTAGAAAATTATGCAAAAGATAAGATAACTATCATCATAGCCCACCGTCTTGACACCATAAAACATGCAGATAACATCTTGGTATTTCAAGACGGCAAGATAGTAGATAGTGGAACTTATGACGAGCTTTTAGAAAACTCCATTGAGTTTCAAAAACTACTTAAGTAGTTTTTTTCTAATCCTGCTAGAGTAATTCTCATCTATCTTGCTATGTTCTACTAAAGGATTAATATAGGCTCTCTTTTGCAACTCTTCAAAGCTTAAACCATACGTTTTCAGTAAACCTTTTTTATATAGATAAAATGCTGTATGTCCACTAAGCAATATCTCCCAAGTAAGTGACATATTAGATTTATGAACAAGCGAATTGTTCCATATACTTGTGGTGCAATTTCTCGTCAAAGTATCGTAAAATTGGGGTCTCTTTTTTAGTTCATTTATCTTGTTTATATAATTTAGAAAAACTTTTTTCATATCTTTAATATCTGCATTTATCTCATACATGTAAACATGTTCGGGTGGGTTTTTTCGTATATTTGTGCGAAGTCCTATCAAATCTCGCTCATCTGCAACAACATAATAGAGTTCATTATCTTTAAAAAAACCTCTAATCATGGAGTATGATTCACCTATCTCTTTTCGTGCTTCTATTGAGATTGCTAGGTGTTGATTATTTTGAAAACTAAAACTTAAAAATGTATGTGCAACGTCAGGTCCCATCCAGTATGTAGATATAAAATCTATCCCTTTTAACCTGTCAATATCGAAAGTTTTATCATAATATGAGACTCTGTAATCAAACTCACTTTTATATTTAAAATTACGTATATTATGCACTGTTATAAGATTGCCGTTTATGGTTGCATAAGACAAGAGAGCTACATCTTTTTGCCAGTTTCTATCATTTGACGCTCTAATGCTCCCATACCAAAACATCCATATCACAACAGATACAAGATAAAAAACAGCCGTAAACTTATAAAACTTTTTAATCCATAAAGAGTAGATAAAAAACAGACTAAGAGATGAAAAAAGAGATATGTAAAAAATTGATAATATCTGATTTTCAACTCTAAAATATAGAGATAAATCTATATAAATTCCAGATAAAATCACAAAGACAGATATAAGAAAATATGATGCTTTTTTTAAAAAATTAATCATCTAAATGGTTCTGAATATAATCTGGTTTTCCAAGATAGAAACCTTGTGCATAATCAACACCTAAATCTTTGACAACATCCAATATCTCTTGAGTTGCAACAAACTCTGCTATGGTCTGTACATGAAGTTTTTTTGCTAATCCCACTATGGTCTCTACCATTATAAAAGCATTTGTATCTCTGTCTATATTTGCTATCAAAGATGCATCTATCTTGATAAAATCTATAGGAAGATTTAAAACATGCGTAAAGTTAGAGTAACCAGAACCAAAATCATCAAGAGCTATCTTTATACCGTATGAGCGTATATCCTTACAGAATTTTTCTACCGATTCATAATCATCAAAATCTTCAGTCTCTAGCAGCTCAACGGTTAAGAGATTGTTGTAAGAGAATGTATTAAGCTTGTTAAAAAGCATCTCCATCGTCTCTAAATCATTTATATCATCTACGGAGAGATTAAATGAAGATGGTACCTTATAGGTCTCTACGGCATCTAAAGTGTTTTGCAAAATAGATTTTGTAAGTTTTGAGTAGAGACGATTTTTCTTTGCAATATCAATAAATAAAGAAGGTGCTATAACATTATCTTCATATATTATTCTGACTAAAGACTCATATTTAACATCTTTATCTTTATCTTGTATCGGTACAATCGGCTGAAAAAAAGATACTATATTATCATTTTCAAAAGCTTTAAGCAGTCTTTGATGACACTCAATTCTCTGCTTATAATCAACCTCTAGCTGACCTTTATTATCAAAAATACTAAGTGAAATATTTCTTTTTTTAGCATCTTTTAGAGCCATATCCGCATATGCCAATATCTTATCTTCACCAGAAAAAGAGAGTCCCGCACTCATTATAAGATTGAAACTGTCATCTTCATACTTAAACTCCTGTTTTTTATAACGCTCCAACACACCATTTATCTCATCTATAAAATCAGCTTCGGCTTCTAAGTCACTTCTGTTTGTTGCAACCACGAACTCATCTCCGCTTGTGTGGTATATGCTGTACTTTTTATCTTTGAAAAAATCATTGATAAATTCAGCACTCATTCTGATGGCTACATTACCTATCTCTTCTCCGTAGATGTCATTAAACTGCTGAAATTTATCAATATCCAAGAGTGCCAAAGTATTAAATGTCTCTTCGTGCATATCTTTTAGAAGTTGATTTCTATTTGGCATAGCACTTATAAAGTTTGTATAAATCTTTGTGTGAAGCTCCATGGTTTTTCTTGTAATCTCTTCTTCTAAGTCATCATTATATTTTAATAACTGTTTTTGTAACTGTTTTAGATCTGCTTCGGCATCTTCGGCACGTTTTAGCTGAGTCTGAATTCGTGAATTAAAACTTAGCAACTTATATACAGAAAACCCAATCAATATAAATGAAGTGAAAAATGAAAATATAATCCAAAACTGAGCTTTGGCATTACTCTCTTGAACCTCTTTTATATTCTGCTTAAGTTCATCTGAAACTACGGTAGTTAACTCCAATAGATTATCATTGAATTTTTTTATAATACTGTTGTAACCGATAAGAGCATCATCAATATCTATCTCATTATGAGAATTTATAGCCTCCTCAATGGACGCATGAACAGCTCTGTAACCGACTATTCTACGATTTAAGACAGAGATTATTTTATGTAATTTATCACTTTTGATATTGGAATTATTTACAAAATTATTTAGCTTCTGAAAATCTTTGGATATTTTTGTAAAAGAGCTTAAAACCGAGTTTATATCTGCATGTTTATTTAGTATGATAGCTCTTAAGACTTCTGATTCATTATCTTTAAGGTCACTGTTTAAATCTGTTGATAACTTCAATAAAACTGATTGCTCATTTTTAATAAAATATATAATATCTGACGTTTTACTTACTGTATTAATCACAAGAAATAGAGGCAATATCAGAAGAAACAGTCCTGCAAACAGTGTTATGGACAACTTTGTTTTAATCTTCATTTAAAATTTCGCATTTATGGATAGATAGCCGACTTGCTGAGTGCCATCTTTTTCAGCAGGAGACCCAAAGTGCCATCCTGAACCTGTATATTGCTCTTTTGTGTACATGTAGCCAATCTTACAAAATAGATGCTTATGAAAATTCCAGATAATGTAACTCTCTCCTACATGCCCTCTAGTTGCCAATTTATTATACATATCTTCTGCACCTTGTGTACTAGAGAACCAATATTTTGACCCATAGTTATACTCTACGCCAACAGCTATAGCAGGATTTATCTTATATTTAGCACCTACAAACAGAGCATAACCGCTCTGTTTTATCATCTCCCCTTTTGCATATTCTGCTTCGGAAAAACCGACATCTCCTGAAGCCGTTTTTTCAGCTTCTACAGGTTGAACTATCTGATAATCGTCTATCTTGCCATTTCCATCCGGTATTGACATTGCAGTATGTATAAACAGCGTTGCTCTACTACCGAGAAACTCTTGCGTATCCGCTCCTAGACCCAATGTCATAATATTTCCCATAACATTTGCATTATTTGTTGTCACATCTGGTCCCAAGTATGGATGTGCTTTAAAATTTGCTATATAATTCACACCTCCGCTAAAAAGTGTATTTCCAAACAGATTCATACTGTGGTCTAAATACAGACCCATTACATCTGCATTGTCAATATTTTCTCTATTGCACTGATAGGCGTAAAATGAGCTAGGCATAGTATAAGCTTTTGCATAAATAGCTCTTAAATATGTTTTATTATGCAGTTTTTGAGTAGCTATAAGACCATAAGTATTCATATTAAACACTAGAGCCGGAAACATGGAGTTACGTTTATAATTTTTCGCAAACTGCATAGGTGTCCCGCCTGTGGTTGGAAGAAGTCCAAAAGTGAAAGTAAAAGCGTAATCTGAATCTCTATTTGGCGAATAATCTATATAGGCACGCTCGACATCAAATGCACTAGAAGATGGAGATGATTTTATATCTCTTGATAGGATACAGAGTCTTTGGTAACTTTGAGAGTTATAAGTAAAAGAGAGTCTGCCGTTAAATTTTGTATTTGAATCGAGTTGAGCACTCATATTTAACTTAAAATGTATAGATGTTGCTACATCAAAATCTTTTGAGTACTCTTTTCTTCTATATTCACCATCATAAGGACCTCCATAAATTTTAGTATTTTCTCCCTCTATATCACCTACTTCGTAGTTTAATTTATCAAATCTCAATTCAAGTTCCGGAGAGAAATTTATCTTATCTAAAATAGATTTTTTCTCTACCTCTTCTAAAATCAGACTATTTTCCTCAAACTCTTCATTGTGTTCAACGGCATTGTGTTTTAATGACTTCACCTCTTTTTCTAGTGAATCAATACGTTTTAAAAGTTGTGTATTATCTGCTAAAAGTAGTAGTGGAGCAAGTGTAAATAGTATCTTTCTTATCATCTTACAGTCCTGGCACGATAGGTTGGTCTGAATCAGCCGCATATTTTATAAGATATGCTCTAAGCTCTTCTTGCTGTGACTTTTTCAATGTGTTTATAGAATATTTTTTTAATTTTCGTTCATTAGCAAATACTCTCTCCCACTGAATAGAAGCTTTTGTTCCCGGATATAGATTTAGAGATTTAGCTATAGAAGATATATCTTGTGCATTTAAATATTCAACAGATATAAAAAGTACAAAAAGTATAAAATACCTCATAACGAAAACCTAAATTAAATTTTTATACTATAATACCAAAATAGATATGAATTTATTATATAAAAAGGGAAAAAATGGTAAAAACGATTTTAAACACGATTACTCTAATACTCGTAGTCTCTATGTTTAATGCTTGTTCTTCACTCAAAGTGAGCAGAGATTATGATACTTCATTTGATATGAGCAGACTCAAAACATTTTATCTCATCTCAAACAGTGAAAAGCTAAGAGACACTTTAACAATAAACAGGCTCAACAAAGCTATAAAAAATGAGTTAAAACTAAAAGGATATGAAGAGACTGCAAGAGAGGGTGCAGACTTTTTAGTCTATTATCATATAGATATAAAAAACAAGACACAGGTTGTTACCGATTATCAATCCATAGGTATGTATCCATACCGCTATCGTGGGATGATGGTTCCAACAACAAGAACATACAACTATGATGAAGGACAGTTGATTATAGATATGATTAATCCGGAAAATAGTAATATCATATATAGACTAAGTGCAAAAGACCAACTAAAATCTTTAGATACTCCACAGCAACGTAGTAAATACATCAATAAAGTAATCAAAGAGATTTTAAAAGATTTTCCAAAAAGAGTTAAGTAGCAGAGAGAATATAAAGGATTTTAATGTTAAAGATATTGTTACATGTAAGCGTGTTTATGCTTATTATTACAGGATGTTCTTATGCACCTCCTCCACCTGTAAAGGTTCAAAACAGTCATAAAAAGATAGATTATTTAACAGATATAAAGCCTATTTTAGACAAACGCTGTGTTGTATGTCACTCATGCTATAATGCACCTTGCCAACTAAAACTTAGCTCATATGACGGTTTAGAGCGTGGTGCCAGTAAAGAGGCTGTTTATCAAGCAGAGCGTATAACTCCGGCACAGCAAACTCGTCTTTTTATAGATGCACAAAGCAAAGAGGATTGGCGTAAAAAAGATTTTTTTAGTGTAGTTGACAACCATGCCAAAAACGGTTTTAACGACTCTATCATGATGCACCTCCTGCAAGAAAAAGTTAATAATCCAAAAGTAGAAGGCATCTACAACCCGGAGACTGAAGATCTTATCTGCTCTCGTAACCAAGAAGAGGTTGGCGAATATTTTGAAAAAAAAGAGCATCGCGGTATGCCTTACGGTTTTTCAAAGATGAGTGATGATGAGTTTAAAACTCTAAAAGAGTGGTTGGCACAAGGAGCTAAAGGACCAACTAAAGAGCAGATAAAAGCTTATAAAACACCAAGTCATGAAGCTCAAAAAAGTATTCAAAAGTGGGAAAAGTTTTTAAACACTCCCGATGCAAAACATGCAATGAGTGCACGTTATCTATATGAGCATCTATATCTTGCACATCTAAATTTTGGAAATGATAACAGAGAGTTTTTTGAACTTATACGCTCAAAAACACCATCCCCGCAACCGATACAAATCATACCGACGGTAAGACCATACGATGACCCAAAGGTAGATAAGTTTTACTATAGATTTAGGAAGATATACTCTACGATTGTACATAAAACGCATATGGTTGTAAAAACAGATGACAGATATCTGCAAAATGTAAAAAAACTCTTTATCGACACGCCTTGGAGTGAAAAACCTCATATAGTCAGTTATGACAAAAAACGCTCCGCAAATCCATTTATAACCTATGCACAGATACCTCCAAAGGTACGTTATCAATACCTGCTTGATAATGCACACTATATTGTTATGACTTTTATACGTGGTCCTGTATGTCGTGGGCAGATTGCACTAGCAGCTATACATGATGATTTTTGGGTTATGTTTCAAGATCCAAAATATGATATGGGAGTTCAACGTCCAAGTATCTTGCTAGAAGAGTCAAGCAATCTGGCTCTACCAACAGAGATGGGCAGCGATGCTCCTGTTTTGGGTACTTTTTCAGATGAATATCTAAATAGATATATGGCATACTTTAAAACTAAAGAGAAAATTTTAGATGAGATGTATCCAAACGGTCTTGGAATTGAGTCTATATACAGAGGTAAAAATGCAGAAGATGCTCCACTGCTTACTATATACAGACATTTTGATTCTGCATCTGTTCACAAGGGCGTCATAGGCTCTTTTCCTCGTACTATATGGGTTATTGACTATTCGCATTTGGAGAGAATATATTACAATCTTGTAGCCGGTTTTGATGTATATGGAAATGTATCTCATCAGGTGCAAGTAAGAAGATATATGGATTTTTTACGCTTTGAAGGTGAACTCAATTTCATATCTTATATGCCAAAAAAAGTACAGCTAAAGATGTTTAAAAGTTGGAATAAAGGTGACGGCTGGATAGAGAGTAAACATGAAGATGATATGTGGAAACGTCCATCAGGAGTTAAATTTAACACTACACACTACGCTCAAGAGTTCATAGAAAATATTGTAAATAAGCATATTTTAAAAAAAACAGGCATAAAGTTTGACAATATCAACTATGTAGCATTGGGAGCTAAGAGAGTTAAGATGCCAAAAGAGTTTAAAACAGATGAAGATATTCGCAACGGTTTTCGTGCCTTAACTGCTCCGGGAACCGGTTTTATACGTCATGTGGTAGATTATAGTGCAAACAATCTCTTTATACGTCTTGATATGAATGATGGGAGAGTTATTATGGGGAGTATGATTATTAATCGTTGGCACGACAATGTAAACTCTCTTCTTTTAGCCGACAGCACCTTAGACTCATCAAAAGATACTACAGATTTTCACATAGGACCTGTAGGCTCATACCCAAATTTCTTTTTAATCGTCAAAGAGAGAGATATTCCTGAATTTTTTAATATGTTGATGAATTTTGAAGATAACGATAAATATCATAAAATCTTTCACAAATTTGCCATCTCAAGAAGTGATAAAAACTTCTGGAAAATTTACGACTGGTTTCAAGAGTACTTTGATAAAAGTGAACCTTTAACTTCAGGTATGTTTGATTTAAATCGTTACTATCATAAGCCGTGGTGATATGAGATATATACTTCTTTTACTCTCTGTATTTGCAATATCTCTTCAAGCTGAAAATCATTTTTCACTTGGAGTAGAGATAGGAACAGGAAATGCAGAGGAGCTTTTAGTAGCAGAAAATGCAGATATAAAAAAAAAGCTCTCCTCTAAGCCATCTATAAAAGTCATAACATCATATAAAATAGATAGTCACAATTTACGTATATCATATCTGTATAACAATTTTGACAGTGGTGACTCTTATCAATCTACAAGCTTAGGCTATAAATATGATTTTGAAAATTATATTATAGTTAAAAATGAATATTTTACACTTATCCCTGCTCTATCATATGATTCTGGCATCTCTTTTGAAAAGCAGAGAGATTTAATTGGTTGGATAAATGAAATTGAAGCAGGGTTTAATTTTGAACTGTCAAAAAGTTTAACACTTACATGTAACTATAGTACAAGTGTGATTTTTTGGCAAAGAGATAGTTCGTACACAGATATTATAGACAGAGTAAATGAACGTTCTTTTAAATTTGGTTTAACGTATAACTTTGGCAGTACAGATGAATAGATATATATATCTACTTATAACTTTTTTTAGTATAACATTATTTTTAGGATGTAGCGAAAAAAGATTGAATCATGCTATTAATCAAACAAAAAATGCTTCATACAATGCCGTAACTGACCCTATGACATGGGTACCACTTGTAACAGCTGGAGCTTTATACGCAACAGATGGTGATGAGAAGATAAC
Source organism: Helicobacteraceae bacterium (assembly GCA_015484575.1). Taxonomy (GTDB): domain Bacteria; phylum Campylobacterota; class Campylobacteria; order Campylobacterales; family Sulfurimonadaceae; genus S010-53. The sequence continues at coordinate 9,285 of WFND01000064.1, read as the reverse complement.
TCAATATTTTATGGATAATCCTATAGCAAATGAGAAAAATGATGATATATACAGAGAACTAAACGGATTAATAACATACTCCACAGCCATATTAATTCACGATAACAAGTGGGAGACAAAAGCGAAACGTTTCGTAGTAGAGTGGAGTGCTTTTGCCATCTCAAGACAGAGTGTAGATTTCTTAAATAAAAATGTACCAAAAGAGACGCCAAATGGTCGCTCTATGGATGCTGTAGGTTCACATCATGCACTTAGCCCCTTCGCAGGAGCAGCAATGACTAGAAGAAATGTATCTCAAATGGATATTTCAAGATGGGGTGGTTATAGTATCATAGTCGCAAATTATCTCTTTGCAACATCTAGCACACTTACAAGAGTTCAAGGTGGAGGACACTCTTTTGCAGACCAACTTATAAGTGTTACACTAGGAAATTTTATAGGTCTATTTTTTCATGATGCTTTTATGTCAGAAAACAGGCAGGTTAATATAAGCTTATCACCAAAAAAAGCGTATGCCAGAATAGATTTTAGATTTTAAAATCTATCTATACACACACTAAATTAAGCAAATAATTTTGAATTTTCTATATAGGTATTGATATATTCACTCTGTCGAGCTTGATTTGCAAATTCATTATAATTTGTTACATACTCTTGTGTCTTTTGATAAGTGCCTTTTGAGCTTTCACTCTGCTGTGAGCCGGATTTATAAGCATCTATCTGATCTTGTGTAGATTTATAACCGGCAATTCCTGCAATACTTTGACCAGGAGTATCTGCTTTATCTTGCGTAATATCATCAGGATTTGTAATTGGTTGAATTGAAGGTTGTTCTGGTCTGTTAATCAAGTCAGAAGGCTCTCTTGCATTATTTAAATATGTTGCATAATTTTCAGCACGTCTAACATCTGATGCAAAATCTGTATAATTTTGTGTGTATTCTTGAGTATTTTGCAAATCTTGATAATTTTCATTTGCCTGTTTCATACCACTTACATAAGCATCAATCTGTGCTTTTTTTGAGCGATACCCAACTACATCAACTACAGTTTCTCTAGTTTTGTCAAGTTGTTCTTGAGTCGGCTTTTGTGCAGTATTATCCTGTGTTTGTGTTGTATAAGCATATAAATTCGTTGAGTTATTAACTTGCATAATATCTCCTTTTCATCTTAAAGGTACCCTCTGTAATTATTATACATCAAAATTGTAAATATGTCTATCCAAAAAAACGAATTAAAAGCCTTTCCAAGCTGTAGCAGATTTCATAACTTTTGAGTGAGTTAAAATAACTTTAAAGCTTGGGACTCTTTTTTACAGTCTCTTTGTGGTTTCAGACCTTTTTTAACGGCTTTTTTATACTCTATTTTAGCAGAAGCCAAATCAGATAGAAATTCCTTTTTTGTGTGCAAAACAGCTACAACACTTGAACCCATAGTTCTTCCTGCTTCTACGTCACTTTTCCAGTGGACATTACATACCATACGACTCTCACCATAAGCTTTTGCTCTTCGTAAAATTGTATTGGCATGCTTGGGAGCTATCTCTGTTAAAATAAGACCCCATGCCCAACCCAACGCTGTGTGACCAGATGGATATGAGCCGTCTGCTCTTAGAGCTTTTTCATCTTCTGGTGTACATATTGGTTTATGATTTTGCATAAATGGGCGTTGCCTTTTGTAAGCTTTTTTAGCTTCTTCTGTCGAATATCCAGCATCAGTAAGAGTACGGCTAAGCACTCTATATATGAAAGGTGTTTGTTCCTTGTTTATAGCAATTCCAAGAGCACATGAAAAAGTTCCGGCAGCCTTTGGAAAATAGACATAAGCATCATCTATTGCCATCTCCCAGCGAAGCGTATTTTGAAGTTTTAAAAGCTTCTCGCTTAGCTCTTTATCACTAAGTGCCTGTACAGAATCAGGCGATGGTGCTGGAGCTAATAGTTTTAAACTGCTAGGTTTAGATTCTCTATCTAGGTAGCCTTTTAATACACGTTCATGAGCCTCTTTAGCATATAAAAGAGAACTCCCCATAAGTAGGAGTAAAATAAAATATTTCACTATTTTACCTCTTCTATATCCCCGGGCTTCCATGATCTATCAAACCAAGGCTTCAGTGGTCCATAAAGACGTAAGATGGCGAACCACCCTTTAGAAGGTACGGTCTCTATCCAATTTCCCTCTTTCCCTTTTGGTGCTTTTGGACCAAAATAGAGATCTATTGAGCCGTCTTTGTTGAAAACTAAGCCACCTTTTTTATTATTTTTACTTGGAAAAGGCTGTGATGTTTGAAGTTCAGAGCGTGTTTGAGGATCATATACAACTAGAGACCAAAAATCTTTTGCAGGGACATTAGCAGGTATATGTAACTTATAGTTTTTGTCTCCACGAAGATAGTTTCCATCTTTATCACGTGCAACTTGAGCATAATTTGAACCAACACCCGGAATCTGTAAAACCATTGCGGGAGTATTTACTGTAGCAAAGTAGAAAAAGAGCGTTCTTGCATCCATATTTCTACCACGCATACCATCACCGTCTAACCAACGATAATCACCACCTACAAATCCAGAGTACCACTGTCTATCATCAAAGAAAAAAGCACGTTTATCACGATGTTTCAGCCAGATAGCACGAGCTGTTGCATTGCCTACTGCTATAGAATCATTTAAGATTTTTCTCATTCTAGCATCAGGGTTAAATTTTTTACCCTTGATAATACCTATAGAAGCAGCTTGTCCACGAAGTTCAGCATCTATGAAGCCTATAGGCTCTTTTTGTATAACATGATTTATCTCATTATAGAACTCATAATTATTTGCATGAATAGTATTAAACACTTTTTTAGAAGCGTTTATATGTTGCATTTTTGGTGGATTTGAAGCTTGTGAAAGTGGATATATTTTTAGACCGTCTTTCCACATTTTTGTAGCTGCATCAGGTTTGCCATCTTTTAAAAAACCTCTTAAAATTAGCCAGTTTGTGTAACTTTTTGACTGTGCTATCCAAACTTTTTTCTCTTTACCTGCTATAGTAACTGTTGCTGAAGAGTTATCTTTAAAAGTGTTTGGCGTAGGTTTTAACTCACCCTTATAATCAGGTGGCAAGATGATATAAGTACCGCCTTTTTTTCTATCAGGACCCGGTGCTCCCATATCTACAACAAATCTAAAAAAAGCATCGTTAAGTGTTCCCGGTCCTGCACCTTTTGGTATCTCTATAACCGTTGCACCATCTTTTTGCAAATCTAAGATACCAAGAGCATAAACAGTATCGGTGTTACCCGTTAGGAAAAGAGCATTAGAGTCCATTAACTCATCAAAAATCACTATCTTGTTAGAAGAGTCTGCTCCAATACTTGCCATACCTGTACGCATAGCCTCTATAGAACCTGCCGGTATGAAGTTTAAAAACACATCCACACCACGCATATAGTCTAAATTGTCATATAATTTATCGATCGTTTCATCATTTGGCATACCATCATAAAAGTGTAAATTACCTATACGACTATGCACTACATTCGGTGTCATTATCTTTTTAGGGATTTTATTGTTATATCCCGGTGTTATATTTTTGTTCGCCTGTATAGATGTAGCCATAAATAGTGCCATTAGAGTTGATACTATGATAGTTTTGTTCATTTTTCATTTCCTTTGTTTAGATGATAGTGTATCATATAAACAAATAAATATCTATCCGAAAAACAAAATTTAAAATATAGGCACTTTTTTTAAAAAAGTTTTTCATATATGCTCTTATATTATTACATAATATTACATATACTTACTTTATCACAAAAAAAGGATAAGATATGACAGCTTTAGATTTAGCTATGATTAGTGTTAGTGTTGTATGGGTTTTTCTTGTATATAAAATCATAAGAGATACAGATCCAAAACAGTACAATGAAGTATTTTAAATGTCACAAAGCAAATTAAAACTCTTACATGTAAAAAGTTTTAAACTTTACCTAAGATACACATCTGGTGATATAACATTAGATGAGTATCTACTAAAACTAAAACTTCTTGATGATTGTATAGAAAAACTTGAACTTTACTGTATATTAGACTTGTTGCAAAATAATGCTACATCATAAACCTTCCGGACACTCTTGTTTCATAAAAAGCATTTTCAAGACATTTTCATTGATAAGCACTTCTGATAGTGGTGCGGTATATGAGGATATGACTCCCTGTTTAATCTTTTTCTCTTTATAAAATTTTAAACTCATTTTTTGAACGATTTTTTTAGCTCCATCAAGAATAGGCGTTGTTCCTACAGACTCTATATAGTTTTGATTTGCTATTAAGTGAGCATAATATCTTAAAATCAGTAAGCTAGAACTTTTGTCATTATAAGCAAAAAATGCAATAGGTATATTTGAACCCATCTGCTCAAAATTTGCAAAGTCCGCTATCTCTATCTCTTTAATCTTTTTATCAAAATTGATAACCTGTTTAAAAACTTCAGGTTTTAACCTCAATGTAAAAAGTAATCCGTGAAAATGTCCCTTATACTCACTCAATAAGAACATATTGCTAGGATGTAATGCCCATGATTTCAACATATCTAAGCTTATCTCATAAACATTGCCCGTAAGATTTTCTATAACGGTATATGGCATATCTAAAGCTCTATCTATATCACTGTTTGAACGGATATGCTTAATCAAAATATCATCTACCTTAAAAGATTTACTAGGAAAATTCAAGATATGCTCTCTGGAAGAGCCTATGATATTTTTAATTCCCATTTTACATAATCTATTTTCAACTTCTTCTCTATTCATATCATTAAAACAGGACAAAATACTATTGCTAAAACTACCAAAAAGAGAGACTATTTTCATCTGTTTTTGTACGCTAGGATGAGTTACTCCCCTCTCCCATCTACTTAAAGTGCTGATGTCTAAACCTTCAAATAACTCATCACTACCGTATAGCTCCCTGACTAACTGTTCTTGAGTAAGATGAAACTGCTCACGACAATTTTTTAAATAGATGTTAAACTGCAAGAGATACCTTTTTTATGATAATTGTACTACAATTTGCTAAAGGAAACTATAATGAGATATATACTTACATTATTAGCATTTTTAATATTGATAGGTTGTGGCTCTTCCTCAGAACCTACAGATGTAAGTTATAAAAGTACTTTTATTGTATTTAATGCCAGAAATGTATCAAATGATATGAAGATACAAATAGAGTACAACAATATAAACGATTATAATAAAACTATAAGATACTCAAAACAGGATTCTCATGAAATATGGTGGTATGAAGATGATGACATCACTATAAAATATGCTCAAGATGATAATTTAGCCACCAGTTTTCCTATAATACAAAAACTAAAAGGAAAATACCTTATCTGCTCTTTGGGAAATTCTAAAAATTCCACACTACCACTAGCTATACCTCCAATTGATGCAAAAGATATTCATGAACAGAAAGCTTATATAAAAATTATAAATGCTATAAATGATGGTATTGAAAAGAGAGTATATATCAACTATGAAAGCGATAAATCTGATTTTACATCTTTTAATAATATTTCAGAAAAATTTTATATTGATGCTGCATCAAACTCTCTTGTCTATCTTCAATACAAAAATCAAGATACCCCATTTATGTTTGATGACTCTATTAATTTTGATGCAAAACATACTTATTTCATAATAATATATGAGAAGCGAAATAGTCCTGATAAGCCACAAATAGCTATTGTCGATATGACACCATGATAAAAAAAACGATTTTTCTACTTTTAATAGTAGTAAATCTTAATGCAACAGAATTTATCGTAGAAGATGTTAACAGCTCTAAAAAGCACTCCTCTTGGATTGCACTTCCATACATTTTCAGCACAGATTCTATGGGTTTGACAGTAGGTGCAGTAGGAATATTTAGTGGCTATATTCAACCTCAAATGACTATCGTTGCCACCGCTTTTATCGGTTCAACTCAAGAAGTTGAAAAATTAAATTCAGATGATAGTACCAATATTGAATACTCAAGAGCAAAAGGTTTTATACTTGCCATTGATGGATATAGACCTAACTTTTCAAAACGTACATTTATCAGTTTTTTAGGCTCTTATGCTTACTATCCAAATCAGAGACTATATTTAGATGGTTCGCATCAATCAAAACAAGACCTTGACTCAAACAATCCAAAAGAGACAACCCCTTTTCAGACACAAGGGTTTAACAACTGGTTTAAACTTGATGCTAGATATGTACTGCCTTGGGGTGAGAGCAAAGAGAGCGTTCTGCCCACAATAAAATTAAAACGGGGAGTAGCTGTAAATAGAGACAAGATAGGAGGAGGAATACCTTTTATTACCGGACAAAGCACTATTGGAAGTGAGTATTTTTATACCAAATGGACAGCGGATAAGCTGATTCAAAAACCAGAATTTAGAACAAATGGTCTTCGTTTTTTCTTTATACATGATAATACAGATTATCCAGACAATCCCTCACGCGGATACAGCATGAAGCTACAAACTTCAATCGACTTTGGTTGGACAAATTCCTCTCAAAGTTGGAACTCTATAGAGGCTCAATACTCACACTATATTGAGATGCCAAAATTTTCTTGGGCAAGGCAAAATGTAATTGCTCTTAATACTTGGAGTGCATATTCTCCCTCTTGGGATAAGTCAAAAAAGCTAAATCCTGATGATCCAAATTCTATAATCGATGCTCATCAACCACCTATGTTTGAAGGTGCTAGATTGGGTGGTTTTTACAGAATGAGAGGCTATGACTCTAACCGTTTCAACGATAAATCCGCACTCTATTTTGCTACAGAATACAGAGTTATCCCAAATTTCAATCCTATGCGTAATCAAAAATGGAGTCCGATAGCCATAGACTGGTTTCAAGCTGTTATTTTTGCTGAAGCAGGACGTGTTGCACCGGAGTACAATATATCTACACTCTTAAACGATATGAAATATGATGCAGGTTTTAGTATTCGTGCCTTAGCAGCCAAGGTTCCTTTACGATTTGATATGGCATTTTCAGATGAAGGTTCTTCAATGTGGGTTATGGTAAAACAACCATTTTAGAGGTAAATGATAAGGGCCCTACTTTAGTTGAGGCCAATCGTCTTGTAATTCCCTTATCTTGAATGTATTATAAGATAATAGTTGTACTTTTGATAAGAGCATATATATGTATCTATTTTTATCTATCTGCCTAGTTACATGTAAGAGACCTTACATGTAAAGAAGATGCTGAAATCTATTCGATTTCAGCATCAATAACGTCATCATCATCTTTTTTCTTAGCTTCGCCTGAAGCAGCTTCGCCACCTTCTTTGTCTTTGTACATCTGCTCTGCCATTTTATGACTAGCTTCTGTTAGTACCTTTACTTTCTCTTCAATCTGCTCTTTAGTAGCTGATTCATCTTTTAAAAGCTCTTTTAAATCATTTGCCGCTGTTGTGATAGCTGTTTTTTCTTCTTGTGAAATTTTATCACCTATCTCTTGGAGAGATTTTTCAGTTTGAACCACAAGTGCATCAGCTTGATTACGTAAATCAACCATCTCTTTACGTTTTTCATCTTCTGCTTTATTATTTTCAGCATCTTGAATCATCTGGTTAATCTCATCTTCACTTAATCCTGATGAACCGGAAATCTTAATCTCTTGAGATTTTCCTGTACCTTTATCTACTGCTGAAACAGTTAAGATACCATTTGCATCTATATCAAATGTTACCTCAATTTGAGGCACACCGCGTGGTGCTGATGGGATACCTGTAAGCTCAAACAGACCTAAAGATTTGTTATCTTTAGCAAACTCACGCTCACCTTGAACTACTGAGATACTAACAGCCGGTTGATTATCTTCTGCTGTTGAGAAAACCTGAGATTTTTTAACAGGAATTGTCGTACCTTTTTCAATAATCTTAGTAGCAACACCGCCAAGAGTCTCAATACCGAGTGAAAGCGGAGTAACATCAAGTAAAAGAACATCTTTAACATCACCACGTAAAACACCACCTTGAATAGCAGCACCGGCAGCAACAACCTCATCAGGATTTACGCTGCGATTAAGCTCTTTTCCACCAAAGAAATCAGAAACTTTTTTCTGAGCAAGAGGAACACGAGTTGAACCACCGACCATGATAATCTCTTTAATATCACTTTTATCTAAATCAGCATCTTTCATAGCTACTTTGATATGATCCATCGTCTCATCAATAAGTGATTCAATCATACCCTCAAATTTAGCACGAGTAAGTTTAACAACAAGGTGTTTTGGTCCTGTTGCATCTGCTGTGATAAACGGCAGGTTAATCTCAGTTTCAGTCGCACTTGAAAGCTCTTTTTTAGCACTCTCTGCAGCATCTTTTAGACGTTGAAGAGCCATTTTATCAGCTTTTAAATCTATACCGTTTTGCGATTTAAACTCATCTGCTAAAAAATTTACAATAGCGTTATCAAAGTCATCACCACCTAAAAATGCGTTACCGTCAGTAGATAAAACTTCAAACGTACCGTCACTAATCTCTAAAGTGGTAACATCAAATGTACCGCCACCAAGGTCGTAAACAAGTACATTCTCTTCAGATTTGCTATCCAGACCGTAAGCCAGTGCTGATGCTGTAGGTTCATTGATAATACGAAGTACATTAAGACCCGCAATAACACCGGCTTCTTGAGTAGCTTTACGTTGTGAATCATTAAAATACGCCGGAACAGTGATAACTGCATCAGTTACAGGACCTCCAACATATGCCTCTGCATCTTCTTTTAGTTTAGAAAGAATTTTTGCAGAAATCTCTTGAGGTGTATAAACAGTACCTGCAACATCAATAGCTGCCATACCGTTTTTATCAACAATTTTATATGTTACTTTATCATGTGCCTCTTTGGCATTTTCTTCATTCATCATAAGACCCATAATTCTCTTAACTGAATAGATAGTCTTTTCAGGGTTGGTAATAGCTTGACGTTTTGCAGGGTCACCTACAAGAGTTTCACCTTTATCTGTAAATGCTACAACCGATGGAGTCGTATTTTTTCCCTCTTTATTTGGGATGATTTTTGCTTCACCACCCTCATAAACTGCCACACATGAATTTGTTGTTCCTAAATCTATACCTATTACTTTTGACATTTTGTATCCTTTTTTATTCAATATTTACGATGTCGGAAATAATTCCGCCATCTACGCTAACGCTATGTTTTCCTCAGCGGAAAGCTCACGCAACTTGCTATTTTTATATTATGGTTTCGGAAATAATTCCGCCATCTACGCTAACGC
>WFND01000063.1 GCA_015484575.1 Helicobacteraceae bacterium | reverse complement strand
TTTATACCGATGATACTATTCATAGGTGTTCTTATCTCATGAGACATGTTTGCTAAAAAATCTGCTTTGGCTTTCGCCTCATTTTCCGCTTTTTGTTCTGCTTTTTTTCTAATCTCAACTTCAGCTTCAAGTTCTCTGTTTTGGTCTTCTAGCAGAGCTTCTGCTCTTTGTCTGCTGTCTTGTAGTAGTAATATCCACCACGATATGATACTTGTCAGTATCACTATAGCAAGAGAGTAGTGAAATATTATATCTTTAAACATTACATGTAAAGTTACGGGTATATCTTTTATATATATGTCTAATGTCATCCAGACTATTATGCCTATTATAAAAACAAGAAAAAGGTTTATACTTAAAAAATCAAATATCTTCAAAGCGGTTGTATTAGATATTTTACCTGCAAAGATAGAGCTTATATTGCTACCTATCTTATCTCTTAAACTCTTTTCATGTTTAAATTTACACATATCGTGACATAATGAGTCAAGTGAACAGCATAAAGAGCAGATATGTGAACTGTATAGTGGACAAAAAGCCATATCTTCTTTTTCATAAGTGTGATTACATGTCTGGCATACATAGTGAGTCTCTTTTCTTAAATTTAGACTGTTTTCTCTTGCTATGTAGTATTTTCCTTTTGTAACATAGGCGATAATCGGAGAGAGAAAAATCGATATAAACATCGCTAAAATAGAAGAGTAACTCTGTGCATATTCGCCAAAAAATCCCATAAATGAGAGTATAGATATGAAAGATGCCACACCCATGCTAACTACGCCGACAGGATTTATATTGTAAAGATATGCTCTTTTAAATTCTGCTATTTTTGGAGATAATCCAAGTGGTTTATTTATAACCAAATCAGCAAAAATAGCTCCTATCCAAGCTATCGCCACATTTGAGTAGAGTCCTAATATCTTCTCTAAAACATTAAAAATACCAGATTCCATCAGCAGTAAAGCGATAGAGATATTGAAAATCATCCAGACTACACGACCGGGGTGTGAGTGTGTTATACGTGAGAAAAAATTTGACCAAGCAAGACTTCCTGCATAGGCATTTGTTACGTTTATCTTAATTTGAGATATAACAACAAATACCGTAGCTACCGCAAGTGCTGTTTGAGGATTTGAAAATATATATGTGTATGCCGTATTATACATCTCTATCGGTGTCTTTGCATCTATAATAGAGTAACCTGAAAATATAACAATAGAGGCTAAAAACATACCTCCTATCTGCTTTAAAAATCCAAGAATTATCCAACCGGGTCCGGCAAGTATCATGGATATCCACCATTTAACTCTATTCTTTTTTGTCAGCGAAGGCATAAAACGAAGATAATCAACCTGCTCTCCAATCTGAGCTATAAGAGACAGAGATATGCCTACGGCAAATCCAAAATAGTAGAAATTAAAATCACTAGAGTTTGATATGCTGCCTTTTAGAGAGAAAAATGAGGAGATTGCAAGAGGCTCTTTTAATAAAACTGCTATAAATGGGGCTATCATCATGATTAGCCAGATGGGTTGAGTGTATAGCTGAAGTCTGTTTATAAGTGTTATACCGTAAAAAACAAGCGGAATTATAATAATAGAACTTAAAAGATAACCAAGATACAGAGGCAGAGCAAAATAAAGATATATAGCCTGTGCCATAATAGCAGCTTCTAAAGCAAAAAATATAAAGCTAAAGGAGGCGTAAATTAAGGATGTAAAGGTAGAGCCGACATACCCAAATCCTGCACTTCTTGTGATTAAGTCTATGTCTATGTTATGTTTTGCAGCATAATAACTAATAGGAATGGCAGTAATAAATATAATAAGTGAAGCCGTTAAAATTGCCCAAAAAGCAGTGCTGAAGCCGTAATGCAGCCCGATACCGGCTCCAATAGCTTCAAGTGCCAAAAAAGAGATACTTCCTATGGCTGTATTTGCTATGAGCAGTTCAGGAAATTTTCTAAAAGATTTTGGAGTATAACGTAATGAATAATCTTCTATAGTCTCATCTGCTATAAGTCTGTTATATTTTCTTACACTATTTTTCATAGAAAATTATAACATTAATTTGCTACAATCTGCTTATGATAAAAATATTATTACTACTTATGCCATTTGTACTTTTGGCAATGCAGAAAGTCTCTGTTCAGTTAGAGTGGAAGCATCAGTTTGAGTTTGCCGGATTTTATGCAGCAATAGAAAATGGATACTACAAAGATGCAGGATTAGATGTCACTCTTAAAGAGTATCGTGACAACTTAGACATAAGCAGAGATATTTTAGCTCAAAAATCAGATTTTGGAATATCTTCTTCATCTCTTATCTTAGATAAGCTAAAGGGTGAAGATGTTGTTTTGTTGTCTTCATATTTTAAGCAAAACGTATTGGCTCTGGCTACACAAAAAAATATCAAAAATATCAAAGATTTGAAAAATAAAAAAATTATGGCACTCCCTTATGAGATGAAGCATACAAGCTTGGGTGTAATGCTTGAGCAAAATGGCATTAAAAATGGTGATTATACTCTTGTAAATCACGATTTTATGATTGATAAATTTGTTAGTGGTGAAGTTGATGCTATGAGTATCTTTACCACCAATCAGCCATATATGTTAGATAAAAAGGGAGTGGATTACAACATCTTAAATCCTGCAAGATATGGCATATTTTCTTATGATTTAGAGCTTTTTAGTAGTAGAAAATTTATAAATAGACATAAAAAACTTGTAGAAAATTTTATAAATGCAACAAATAGAGGCTGGAAGTATGCTTTTGCACATAAAAGAGAGATTGTTAATCTGATATATGACAAATACTCCAAGAGAAAATCAAAAGAAGCCTTGCTGTATGAGGCTGTCAAGACCGAAAAACTTTTTAAGACTAATCTCTTTTCTATCGGAGCTGTCGTACCTGAGCTTATTATCTTAAACGCACAGATATATAATAAAACAAAAAATATAGATAAAGCGGAGATTGTTTCATTAATCAAGTCATATACATTAAATAAAACTAATGAAAATAGATATGCAAGTTCCATAGAACTAACCAAAAAAGAGAGAGCTTATTTAAAAAATACAAAGATAAAGATGTGTATAGATCCTGACTGGATGCCGTTAGAAAGATTTCTTGGTAAAAAATATATAGGTATGAGTGCCGATTATTTTAAAATTATTGAAAAAAATCTCGGTATAAATATAGAGCTAGTTCCTACAAAAACATGGGAAGAGTCGTTACGCTTGGCACAAAAAAGAGAGTGTGATATATTGTCTCTTGCTATGAAAACAGCAAAAAGAGAGAAATATCTTAACTTTACCTCACCATATCTAAGTACGCCTCTAGTCGTTGCTACATCTATAGATGCTCCTTTTATAGCAGATTTTCACTCTTTGACAAAAGAGCAGAAGTTAGGCATACCAAAAGGGTACGCTTATGCAGAAATCTTGAAAGACAGGTATCCGAATCTAAATATTGTATCTGTTGAAAATCTTCAAGATGGACTTGAAAAAGTTAGACAAGGTGAACTGTTTGGGTATGTCGGCTCTTTGGCAACTATAGGGTATGAGTTTCAAAAAAACTATATAGGCGAACTCAAAATAGCAGGTAAATTTGATGATAAATGGGAACTTGGCATTGCTGTACGAAATGATGATAAAACTCTCTTTAATATATTGCAAAAAGGTGCTTTAAGTATCACCGAAAATGAGAATAAAGAGATATTAAATCGTTGGATTGCTATAAATTATGAAAAGAGTGTAAATTATAAATTTTTATTTAAAATTATCACTTTTGCTAGTTTGATTATTTTTCTTATTATGTATTGGAATAGAAAACTGTCTAAATTTAATAGAGAGTTACAGGTCGCAAAAGAGAGAGCCGATGAGATGAGAGAGGATAAGGCCAATTTTTTAACAAATGTATCTCATGAGATAAGAACGCCGATGAATAGTATAGTGGGAAATTTATATCTTATGAGAGAGACTAATCTAAGTGAGAGACAAAAAAAATATATTAAAAAGATAGAAAACTCCACAAATGATCTTTTAAAACTGATTAATGATATTTTGGATTTTTCAAAATTAGAAGTAAAAAAGTCTAGGCTATCCAATGAAAATTTTAATCTACTAGAGGTGCTAGACAATATCAGCAATCAATTTAATCAAGAGATATATATGAAATCTCTGAAATTTAGTATAAATTATGATCCGGATATGCAGATGTATCTGTATGGTGATAGGTTTAAACTGACTCATATTCTTACAAATCTCATCTCAAATGCTGTGAAATTTACTCAAAAAGGAGCTATAGAGCTTCTTGTAGAGCAGACAGATGAAGATCTATTTAGATTTAGTATAACAGATACCGGCATAGGGATACAGCAGTCTCAAATAGAGAAGATATTTTCATCTTTTACGCAAGTAGATAGTAAAACAACAAGAGAATTTTCCGGAACAGGTCTTGGATTGGCTATCTCTAAAGAGTTGGTAGAGCTTATGGGTGGAAAAATATGGGTAAACTCTACTTACGGCAAGGGTAGTAAATTCACTTTTGAGGTAAAACTTTCCATACAAAAAGATTTAACATCTACAAATAAAAATATACAAAATAGCAAAAAAAACAGAGATAAAGATGAGCTTGAAAGGCTGTTTGAAGAGTTAAGAAAAGCTATTGAACACAACAGACCACAGCCGTGCAAAGAGATAATGCAAGAGATAGAAAATCATGAACTCCCACTAGAAAAGAAAAAACTTTTTGATAGAGTAAAGCCACTTGTAAGAAAGTATAAATTCGCTCAAGCTAAAGAGCTTTTTTTATAAGCTTTTTAGCAAATAGAAACTACAATTATTCATGTTAATTTCAGAATCAAATCGCGATATATCTAGTAACTGTATAATGTTTGAGTATTTAAGTGACTGGGCAAAACAGTCAGCTCTTGAGTTTATGAAAGCCTCTTCCGAGTATGAGTTAAATTGGGATATTATGCCCATTGCACAACTTCCCGGAGGAGTTATAGGTGATTATGAACAAGATGACATAGACTTACAGGCTCTTGTTCAGATAGGATATTATAGAGATGGTTAAGAGAACTAGATGTTAAAAAATTGAGACTTTAATAGAGTGTTATTTTAAAATCCAAGCTGAAAATTTACGACCCTTTAATTTTCCAAGTTGGATGACTCTGTATGCTCTGTCTATCTCTTCACGTTTTATAGCAACATAGCTCTGTCTATCGTATATATCTATCTTTCCGATACTACTTCCTTGTAGAGCATCTTTAGCAGTTAAAGCACCTAGAATGTCACCTGCACGTAGTTTATCCTTTTTTCCACCTTCTATAACTAGAGTGATATTTGGTGGAATGATTTTAACCTGCTCGTTTACATGTAAATCATGGGCATCTTTGAAAAATCTGCTCTTATGTTTATATATCTCTTCTGTCTCATCTTTCGCATAGATACTAAATGCCAGACCCTCTTTTCCTGCACGTCCAGTTCTGCCTATGCGGTGGGTATATATATCATTATCATGAGGCATATCGTAGTTAATTACTGCAGATAACTCTTTTACATCCAATCCACGAGATGCTACATCTGTCGCGACCAATACAGAGCAGCTATGATTTGAAAACTGCACCAAAATATCGGTTCTTACAAACTGCTCTAAATCTCCATGAAGTGCAAGAGCGTCTATATCTTGAGATTGCAGCTCATCTGCCAACTCTTTGGCTTTTATCTTTGTATTGCAAAATATTATGGTGCTTTGGGGTTTGAATTTTGAGAGGATGTTTACGGTAGTTTGCAGTTTTTCATCCTCTTCACTTTTGTAAAAATACTCTAAAATACTATTTTTATCATCTTCGGAGATAGTTTTTATATTTACAGCATCTTTTTGTATCTGCTTACTAAGAGTTAAAATTTCATCGGGATAAGTGGCAGAGAAGAGCATACTTTGACGATTTGAGGGCAAATATGAGATGATTTTTTTAATATCATCAAAAAATCCCATATCTAACATTCTGTCTGCTTCATCAAGAACGAGACTGTTTATATTCTCTAAATTTATAGTTTTTTCACTGATATGCTGTATAAGTCGCCCGGGAGTTGCTACAACTATATGAGCTCCATGATATAGTGAGTTTACTTGGCGTTTAAAAGGTGTACCGCCATAGAGCATCAATATCTTTATATTGTGTGCAAATCTAGCAAGACGGCGTAACTCTTTTGCAACCTGATCGGCTAGTTCACGAGTAGGACAGATTATCAGAGTCTGAATTTTAAACTTTTTTATGTCAAGTTTATTTAAAATACCGATACCAAAAGCGGCACTCTTTCCGCTACCTGTTTTAGCTTGAACTATAACATCACGATTTTGTAAAATAACCGGCAAACTTTGAGATTGAACGGGGGTCATAAACTTATATTGTAAATCATTAAGATTTTTAAGCATAGCATTTGTGAGAGGTAAATTTGAGAAGCTTTCTTTTTTCATACGTAATTGTACTCAAAATATAAGAATTATCTGCTTTATGGAACAATAATTGCGTCACTAACATTACTTTTAGCTTCATTATCTTACAATAATCCAATTTTTTTAGGAAATAGTAAATTGAGAATAGATAAATACTTAAATGCGGTAAATATGACAAAACGGCGTTCAATTGCCCAAGATATGTTAAAAAACGGTGTTGTAAAGATTAATAATATAGTCGTCAAGCCTAGTAAAAACGTAGCAGTTGGAGATGAGATAACTTTAGTCTTTCTTGATGGTGAAAAGAGATATAAAGTTTTACAGATTCCTACTACAAAATCTACACCAAAGTCTAAGCAGTTAGAGTTTATTGAGGAGATTTCATGAATTATGATGAGGCAAAAGTAGCATTTGAAGCTCTTTTTAACCATGAGTTAGATGATAAACAGATGAGAGACTTCTTATTATCTGTAAAGTTAGATGAAAGTACCGGCGTAGAGTCTATAGCGGCGGCAGCTAGTGTGATGAAATCTCATGCACTCTCTTTGCCTGTTGATGATGAGATAAGAGATAAAAGTATAGATATTGTCGGAACAGGCGGGGATAAGATAGGCAGTTTTAACATCTCCTCAACAGTTGCACTTTTAGTTGCATCGTGTGGTGGTATAGTTGCAAAACACGGAAGTCGCTCTATAACTTCAAAAAGCGGCAGTGCAGATATGTTTGAAGCATTGGGTGTCAAACTCGATTTAAGTATAGAACAAAATGCACAGCTTCTTCAAGAGTGTGGATTTGCCTTTATGTTCGCACAAAATCACCATCCCGCCATGAAGTTTATAGTGCCTGTACGAAAAACCATTCCGGAAAAAACCATCTTCAATGTTTTAGGTCCTTTGACAAATCCAGCAGGTGTTAAAAAGTCTATGATTGGTGTTTTTGACAAAGCATTTGTGCCAAAAATGCTTGAAGTGCTGAAGATGAATGGTTCAAAATCTGCCATGGTAGTCAGTTCGGCTGAAAATATGGACGAGATTAGTATAAGCAGTGTGACTTACGCATCAAGATTGAGAGATGAAAAAATTAGTGAGTTTGTTATAGACCCCCAAGCTTATGGCATAAAAAAAGCTCCTATTGAAGCTATAATAGGTGGAGATGCCAAACAAAACGCAGATATACTGCTAAATATCTTCTCTAATCGTGCTAGTGATGCACAAAGAGATATAGTTTTGCTAAATACAGCCTATTCGCTTGTTGTTGAAGGTATGGCTAGAGATGTTCAAGATGGTTTAGAGATAGCAAAAGATGCCGTAGCAAGTAAAAAAGCAACCGCAAAGCTTAAAGAGATTATCGAGGTATCTTCAAAATTGTGATGATTTTAAAAGAGAGTGAATTATCAAAAGTATGCGATAAGATAAGATTAAAGCTACCAGATGGCGGAGTGGTTATACTTAGAGGTGATTTGGCAAGTGGAAAGACAACTTTGGTTAAAAGTTTTGTCAAAAGTTTTAATCTTGAAGATAGTGTTACTTCACCCACCTTTTCACTTCAGCAGTGTTATGGGGATAGTATATATCATTATGATATTTACAATCACGGTTTAGAACACTTTATCTCTTTAGGTATGTTAGAAGAGTTAGATAAAGATGGTTATCATCTAGTAGAGTGGGGTGATGATACTCTTGAAAATATCTTAAAAACTGCACAAATAAATTTTATCAGAGTAGAGATTGATAAGTGTGAGAGTGATAGACGCTGTTATGAGGTGAGTGATGCATAAGCTAGAGGTTAAAAATCTGGTAAAAACAATTAAAGATTTTCAGATAGTCCGTGGTATGTCCATGACACTGCAAAGTGGTGAAGTTGTCGGTCTTTTAGGTCCAAACGGTGCAGGTAAAACAACAACATTTTACATGATATGCGGTCTAGTTGAAGCGACTTCCGGTGAGGTTTTTTTCAATGGTGAAAATATCTCTCACATGCCACTGCATCAAAGAGCTCAAAAAGGTATAGGCTATCTTCCTCAAGAGGCATCTATCTTTAAAGATTTAAGTGTTGAAGAGAACTTGATGGTAGCGGCACAAGTAGGCTATAAAGATGAAAAAGAGCGAGAAGAGCGTATAGAAGACCTGCTTGAGATGTTCAATATAGAGCCTATCAGAAACAGAAAAGGCATAAGCCTAAGTGGTGGAGAGCGTCGCCGTGCAGAGATAGCTAGAGCTTTGGTAAATGCACCGAAATTTCTGCTTTTGGATGAGCCTTTTGCAGGGGTTGACCCTCTGGCTGTTTTAGATATTCAAAATGTAATAAAACAGCTTGTCGATTACGGTATCGGTGTTTTGATAACTGACCATAATGTTCGTGAAACCCTTGCTGTTTGTGATAGGGCTTATGTTATCAAAGCGGGAGAGCTTCTGGCATCTGGAACAAGTCAAGAGATAGGGAAAAACAGCGATGTTCGTAAGCACTATCTCGGTGAGTCGTTTAAACTGTAATTATGTTAAGAGTCAGACAGCAGGTAGAGAACAAAAACAAACTCTCAAATACTCTACGCAACTGGCTGCCTATCTTGCACTCAAGTCTTAGCGACTTGAGTGAAACTATCTCACCTTTTATAGAGGCAAATCCTCTTATTGAAGTTAAAAGCGGTTTTGAAGAGAGTTTTGAAAAACGTATCCCAAAAAAGATATATTCAGGCAATATAAGTAACTCAAGAACAGAGCATATAGAAGCTCTTACGGTAGTTAAGAAATCTCTCTATGACATATTGGACGAGCAGATACAAAAGCCTCTTTTTCCTACACCACTTTCACAACTTGTAGCAGAACATATCATATCAAATCTTGATGAAGGAGGCTATTATGAGGGAGATACAGATAAGTTTTGTGAAACAAACTCCATATCAAAAGAGCAGTTTTACAAGATACATCAGCGTTTCTTACATGTAGAACCTGTCGGAATAGGAGCACATAATTTACAAGAGTCTTTCATATTTCAGTTAGACTCTTCAGATATAAGTGATGAGGCGTATCCTTTGGCATTACAGATGATAAATGACCTTCAAAATATGCACAAATACTCAAAAGATAAATTTTTTCAAGAGGCTATGAGAGAGATAGCCAAGTTTAAAAATCCTCCCGCTATCGAGTATATGGAGCACTCAAGAGAGATAATTGCAGATATATTTATCTATCTAAATGAAGATGACGGCATAGAGGTAAAGTTAAATGATGAATATTATCCTATAATTGAGATAGAGAGTAACTATGGTGTTGAACATGAATATGTTAAGGAGAAGATAAAAGAGGCAAAAAGTCTTGTTGATGCTCTTGATATGCGTCGTGCCACACTTTATAAAGTGGGCTTGATGATTGTTGAGTATCAATATGACTTTTTTAAAGGCGGTGCTATTATGCCTATGACTCTAAAGATGTTGGCAGATGAATTTGGACACAATCCATCCACAATTTCAAGGGCAATAGCAAATAAATATATAGCCTGTGATAGAGGTACTTTTGCTATGAAAGAGTTTTTTACTACAGCGATAGATGATGATATATCAAATGCGGCGATAAAAGAGTTTTTAATTAAAATCATCAAAGAAGAGCCACATGAAAAACCTTTGAGTGATATGAAGATATTGGATATGATACAAGATAAATTTAAAGTAAAAATGGTACGCCGTACTATAGCAAAATACAGAAAACAGCTAAATATAGCCGGTTCATCAGAACGAAAGAAGATATACAGACTTGAACTCAATTAAACAGCTGTTAGATACAGAGGTAAATAACCGAAACCATAAAGATGAACTATCTTATGATAGAGCAGACCCACTACTTATAGCTAGAAGATTGCATGAGCCTTATGGAGCTTTGTTATGTGCACTGTATGCTTATGGAAAAGCTACAAATATTGTAAAATTTTTAGATACCCTGCCTTTTGAGTTGATTGATGCAGATGAAGATAGTATCCGAAAAAGTTTATCTAAGCACTATTATAGATTTCAAAAACCAGAAGATGTTATTCAGAGTTTTATAACTCTAAGAAGAGTGAAGTTACATGTAAATATACAAGAGTGCTTCTATGACGCATATAAAAAAGAGGAGTCCATAATAGATGCTCTTAATGCCATCATAGAAAATATACTTACATGTAACAGCTACAGTTCTCACGGTTATAACTTCTTATTTGGTAAAGAGATAAAAAAATTAAAGTCAAATGCACCGATGAAACGCTGGATGATGTATCTAAGATGGATGGTACGTAAAGATGAGCTTGATATGGGACTTTTTGACGGCATAGACAAGAAGGATTTGATAATACCGCTAGATACACACACTTTTAATGTATCAAAAAAACTTGGTCTGTTAAAGAGAAAAACTTATGATTTACAAGCAGCGTATGAGCTTACATGTAAACTAAAAGAGTTTGACCCACTCGATCCGGTAAAGTATGACTTTGCCCTCTATAGAATAGGTCAGGAATCTATGATAGACTTGTAGCATTATTTTGCAACAAGTCTAATAGAAAATGAAGGAAATTAAATGCCAACTAAAACAACTATAAAATGCCCTAATTGTCATACCCAAATAGATGTAAATGAGATACTTTACCATCAACTAGAAGATGAACTTAAACAGAAAAATATAGCTGAAGAAAAAAAACTTCAAGAAGTTGCAAAGAAAAAAGAGCAAGAGCTACAAAAACAACTTCAAGAGTTAGCCGCTAAAGAAGAAGCTATAAAAGAGCAAAAAGATAAGTTTGATGAAGAGTTAAAAAAGGCTACACAAACACAACTCAAACTTGAAAAGCAAAAACTTCAAGAGAGTATTAAAAAAGAGTTGGCACAAGAGCAAGAAGAGTCTATTGCACTACTTAAAAAAGAGCTTGATGAAAAATCAAACCAAGTAAAAGAGTTGAACAAAAGCAAGGCAGAGATAGAGAAGCTAAGAAGAGAAAAAGAAGAAATTACCTCAAAAGTTCAAGCTGAGGCAGAACTAGCCCTTACAAAAAGACTTCAAGAGGAAAAACAGCTTATCCAAAAAACAGCAGATGAACAAAACGAGTTAAAGTTCAAACAAAAAGAGGAACAACTCAAACAGCTTCAAGAACAGCTCCAAATAGCACAACGAAAAGCCCAGCAAGGAAGTATGCAACTTCAAGGGGAAGTGCAAGAGTTAGCCATAGAGGAGTACTTGGCAGATAAATACCCATTTGATGTTATAGAAGAGATTAAAAAAGGTGCAAGAGGTGCTGACTGTATTCAAGTAGTACATACAAGAGAAGTGCAAAACTGTGGAAAAATCTACTATGAAAGCAAAAGAACAAAAGAGTTTCAAAAAAGCTGGATAGAGAAGTTTAAAGCAGATATGAGAGATAAAGCGGTAGATGTTGGTGTGTTGGTTACTCAAGCATTGCCAAATGAGATGAAGAGAATGGGATTGGTTGATGGTATATGGATATGTACATTTTCTGAGTTTAAGGGTTTATCTTCAGTGCTTAGAGAGAGTGTTATAAAGCTAAGTCTCACTAAAAAAGGGCAAGAGAATAAAACAGATAAGATGAATTTGCTCTACAACTATCTTATAAGTACGGAATTTAGTATGCAGATAGAAGCAATTGTTGAGGGTTTTTCAACAATGCAAGAGGATTTAGACAAAGAGAAAAGAGCAATGGCTAGAATCTGGAAACAGAGAGAAAAACAGATAGATAAAGTACTTGAAAATACCATAGGAATGTATGGCTCTATAAAAGGAATAGCAGGAAATGCAATAGGTGATGTTAAAGCGTTAGAGTTGTCTTATGGTGATGTTGATAAGGAGCAAAAATAATATAGTTTAATCTCTTTGAATATTTTGGAAATTAAATTTGGATATAATTTTTGAGTAGCAAACTTTGGAGTTAGCAATAAATAAGTCAACTGTTTTTACAATACCTTAAAAATAAAAAAATGAGTTTAAAAAGCTTTATGGTATAGACACATTAGACATAAATTTTGAATTAAAAAGCGGTCTTGAATTTTTAAAAATTGGGAATACTATAGCTTCTGATCTTGATGTACCAAAGGTAGATTTTATTTCTTTGGATTTTATGAACCCGATAATAAAATATTACGTAAAAAAAGATTTTATTTATGTATGATGAAAAAAACTTGATTCATATTCTACTATGCTTGAGTGTCGCGAAAAAGTATGGATTCCGTTACACTCCATGGAACTATAAAAAGGACACTAGACTGGGATCACTTTCTTGTAAGAACAAAAAAGAGAGTTCTCGGAGAGAATGCTCTCATTATGTTTACCTATAATTTTAAAAG
>WFND01000062.1 GCA_015484575.1 Helicobacteraceae bacterium | reverse complement strand
ATATCATCTTCATCACGCACTCCGCCACTTGCTATAGTCATAACACCGGATGCTCTAGCAATATCTAACGTAAACTCAACATTAACACCGCTAAGTGTTCCATCTTTGCCCACATCCGTACATATAATAGCTTCAACACCTGCATTTGCAAACTCTTTTGCCAAATCTGTAGCTTTCATCTTGCTAACTTCACCCCAGCCTTCAACAGCAACAAAACCGTCAATTGCATCAATACCGACAGCTATGGGATACTTTTTAGCCATCTCTTTGACAAATTCAGGTTTTTTTACAGCGATAGAGCCTAAAATAATTCTATCTATTCCCAACTCAAGATAGCGTTTTATCGTATCTTCATCACGAATACCGCCACCAAGTTCTAATTTAACACTGCAATTTTCACGAATTTTTCTAATCTCTTGTAGATTTTTCGGCTCTCCCGCAAATGCACCGTTTAAATCTACTAAATGCACCCATTTGGCACCCATCTGCTCAAACTCTTTCACCACTTCGTACGGTTCATCAGAGTATATCTTTGCACTATCCATAAGCCCTTTTGTCAAGCGTACCGCCTTGCCGTCTTTCAAATCAATCGCAGGTAATATCTCCATCTATATCTTTTCCTTATAAATTTATAAAATTTTTCAATATACTTAAACCATTTTTATGGCTCTTTTCAGGGTGTGGCTGTATTCCCATGATATTTTTATGAGCAACAGCACTTGTAAAAGTGTAGCCGTACTCTGTTTCACCTATAATATCATCTTTATCATCACACACAACATGATATGAGTGAACAAAATATAGATAATGCTCATCATCTAAATTTTTAAACAGTGGATGCTCTTTTGTAAACATTCTGTTCCAACCCATATGTGGAATTTTTAGGTTTGAGTTAAATTTTTGAGTATCAAACTCTTGTACATGCCCTTTTATGAGTCCCAAGCCCTCATGAGTTCCAAACTCTTGTGAGCTTTGAAAAAGAAGCTGCATACCAAGACAGATACCAAGCATAGGCTTTGAACTTTGTGCATAATCTCTTAAAGCATCAACCATATCCCTCTCTCTTAGATGCTCCATAGCATCACCAAAAGCCCCTACTCCCGGTAGTATAAGTTTATCATACTCACTAAATTTTTTTGGATTTGACTCTATGATACTATCTTCGCCTAAAAGCTTAAGGGCATTAACAACACTGGCTAAATTCCCCATATTGTAATCAACAATACCTATCATAATTTCCCTCTCTCTCCAATAAGCTTGATATATACTCCAAGACCTATCATTAACAAAAATACACCGCCAATTATATATATGGCATAAATCAGCTTATCTGGTTGAGTCATGGCAAATTTAAATACCAGCATTAAAGACTCGATAGCCAGAGCAATTATGATAGAACCGACAAAACGAACCATGGTTTTATGAGTATCGTAGGTATCATGATGATCACTACTTCCCAAAACCTCTTCACTAAAGAGTGTTTTTACTAAATCAAATATCGCCAATGAGAGAGTTAGCAAGATAGTAGATGTAAATATATCATTTATTGAAATCTCTTGGAAATGCAACATAAAGTCTATAAAAGATTCCATAGCTTTTACAAAAAGCAACATAGAGATAAGTGCCAAAGCCAAAGAGAAAGCGGCATAAGATATACGCGACACTTTCCCAAATGTACTACTCATAGCTGTTGGATTTGCTATACGAAGTACCTCATCAAGCGGCATATCCAGACAAGCTACATAGACAACATCTCCATGCTCATCAAAAATAGGCTGAGAAGCAGTTACGGTCAACTCTTTTGTAATAAGAGAGGGATACGGATCTGTAATAGTACAACGCTTCTCTTTTATAGCACGATAATAGTATGCTCTGTCAGAACGTATCAGACCAGCATCTTCATCTACTTGAGCAGTTTTTAAAAAAGTTGGTGTAATCTGCACACCATTGGCATCAAGAACATATACACCTTCACACTCTTTTAAATCACCCTTGATTTTTAGAAGTCTTTTAACCACATTATCAGGAGAGATTAGTGGAATTGAATTTGGTATGTTTTTAGAAAAAAGATAACAAAAATAGGCACGAGCCTTAACTCTAACCTGTGAAAAATCATTCATGTCTCTTACTTGCATTTTTCTATCCTAATATATTTAATTATTGTAAAGCTTTATATCTCTCTTGCAAAGCTTTATAGAGTGCTTCAGGTTTAAGTTCACCGCTCTCTTCCCAGATACGTTTCATAACAAGATTATCCTCTTCACCGTTCCATATCTTAATATAAGAGCCGTCTTTATAGCCGTTATCTTGTCGAAATTGATTAAGAATATTTTTACCGACATAGAGTCTGTAGAGAGTATTGATATCAAGATTGCTCATTCGCACCAACTCAAAAAAATCAAAAAGAAGTTTTGTAAGAGAGAGGTTTATATCTAAAGAGTCACGCATTACGGACTCAACCTGAATAAGAATCAACTTTTCAGATTCAAAACCTTCAGCTTTATCGTATAAAAGAGCATAATTATCCATATCTGCTATCTGTTGAGCAAGTGTTACAATATCACCCATAGAATTTTTTCTAAATGTCTCCAATGCCAAAGACATCACAAAGTGCCAGACATCTACCACCTCTATCTGTAAGTTTTCAAAATCAGGCTCTGCCGTGATATTTTTCCAGTGTTTCCAAGCGAATGAGTCCACCATCTCGGCACACTCCATATAGATACAGCGTTTCCAGTTAATAGACTTGCCGTTTTTGGTAACTCCATACTCCCAATCTTCACCGTTAGTCGCATCATTTAACTGCTGTTGCAACTGTAACATTACCAATACTTTATCCATCATCATCCTTTAATAACTGACTTATCTCTGCCTCAAAAGCTTCTGCTCGTATATTTTTATCCATCAATATATCAAAATCATCGGGTAATTTTTCATTTTTTCCTCCAAGTAGTGCTATCTTGGCTCGAGAACCTATCTTCTCTTTAAACTGATGTACAAAATTTTTAGCACTTATTTTATCTAAAATCTTATCTACAATTAGTAAATTAACAGGATGTTTTTGCATCCATATAAAAGCTTTTTTAGAGTCCATAAAGACTTGAGAATCAAGCGGGATAGAGATTTTGGAAAAAATTGCTTTAAAGTTAAAAACTTTATCTATCTCATTTACAACAACTACTACACAATCACGTTTAAGAGAATTTAAATAATCATATAGTTTAAAAAGCTCTCTTTGCTCTTGTGAGACCATATCTTGATCTAAAGTGTTTAGATAATATTTTAAAAAAGTTTTAGAGCAGTATTCACCTTGTATATGTGACTCTTCAAAAAAACTCTGTATTATTTTAGAGCGTTGAGCCTGCATCCACAACTGCTCATCAAATAAAAAAGCCTGTGCATCAAGAATACTTAAAATTTGACCTCTGTATTTTTTAGAAGCTTTTTTAAATAACTCAAAAAACTCATCTTTATATGTCTGCTCAAAGACCATCATCAACTCTAAATCTTTATGATACTCTTCATCAAGAGTTGCCATCATATGAACAGTATCTACGTAGTTGCCTTTAAGCTCTTTATGCTCTTCATCAAGACGTTCAAACTGCAAAGAAGCTCTTAATGTTCTATCTAAAATCTCCTCTTTCTCTTTAAGAATTTCAGACAGCTGTCCTTCTGCCTCACGTAAACCGCCCAACTTTGCAAAAGTCACTTCACTAGCGTCACGAATCATCATATACTCATCTTGACGACTTAAAAAAACTTTTTCATAAGCTATATCAGGATATGTCGCTTTTGATTTATAATCATCATACACCTGACTCATCTTTAACAGATCATCTCGCATCATCTTAATTTGAGGAGTTATAAAGTGTATATCTAGTTCAGTTAAATTATTATACATAGTATATAAAAAACGTCTCATTTTTAAAAAATCCAGACGATATTTTGCACTTTTATAACCTGTACGTTTATCTATATCATCTTCTATCTGTCTAAAATACTCTTGTACACAAATTTTGACACTGACACTAAGACGAATCTTATCTATTTTTTTTCTATCTTTTTCCCAAAGAGAGAGTGAATTCTCCTCTTGCTTATCTTCTTTTTCATCAACTGTAAGTTCTTGTATGGATGTCGAAAGTGTTTCAACAGGTGTTTTAATCGGTGCAATGTAGTTTATATGACCGTTTTGCATCTTACATGTAACACTTAAACCAACTTTGGGAAATATATCAAAATCATTCCAATCTTCAACATGAAAAGGATATTTTTCACGCTCTTTTGTAATAAGAATTCCCTTACCGTCATTTTCATTATAAAAAAGTATCTTAGCTTCAAACTGCATAAAGCGGATTTTAGCATAATGAAGTAAAATAGCAGTTATGAAACGTATAAATTGTATAAAATGTAGCTATTATTTTGTAACGTGGGAGTCAAACAGACCTCATGGGTGTAAAATATACGGTTTTAAATCAAAGCAGATGCCGTCTATCGTAGTTAAGCAATCCAGCGGAACTCCCTGCAACTATTTTAGACTTAAGAGTTCCAGATAAGTTTAGTGGCAAATCCAAGCTTGTTATCTGTCAGTTTTATATGTGTAAGCTTTATCTTCCATAGTGTTGGATTCATAGCTATCGCATAAGGGAAAGAATGAAAGTATAACTTTTTATCCTTTTTATCTTTGACGGCAGATATAGCTCCTTTAAACTGTATTCCCTCTATCTTTCCTACCACTTTTGTCTCAAGAGCTATAGTCCCAGATACTTTGTCATTTTCTAATATATTTCTAATATGTTCTGTCTTCTTATCAGATGCGATAATAAAAGCCACATCTTCACCACTGTAGGCAAAAAAGAGTGTTGAGCTTTGAGGTAAGTTATCCTTACATGTAGCCAGACTCAAAATATGATGTTTGCAGATAAACTCTTCAATCTTAACAAGTGGCATCAGAATTTTTTAGTCATATATTTTTCTAAAATCGTAATAGATGAGATATGTCGTTTTTTCATCATCATACGAGACAGTTCATCACTTTTTAGTGTTTCATACAGCTTAGTAATATCTTTCACATTATAAAACGAGCGTAAAAACTCTATCAATAGTGCAAAATTATCTCTATTGTGTGGATTATCATACTCATGTTTAAATATTTTATACTCTTGCCAGTTTATTTTCATAGCAGGATTTTAACATAACTCAAATAAACTCTAACATATGAGTCAATCTCTTTAGCGCCTTTTTCATAGTAGCTTGAGGCACGGCTATATTTATCCTCATAAAACCACTGCCCTCTCTGCCAAATGATATGCCCGGACTTAATCCAAGTTTCGCTTTTTTTATAAATAACTCTCTTAACTCTCTGTCATTTAGCATCAATTGTTTACAGTTTAGCCATACAAGATATGTACCTTGCGGGTATTTACATGTAAGTCTATTATCATATCTGCTTAGTGTATCTTGTAGTAGTTGTATGTTACATGTAAGGTACTCCATAAGCTCATCTAGCCAGACATCTCCATCCATATAAGCACTCTCAAACGCTACATGAGAGAGAATGTTACCTTCTGCAAAATGAATTGAATCATACACCTTATCAAAACTCTTACGCATGTACTCATCAGCTATAACTACGGTAGATATTGATAACCCTGCGAGGTTGAATGTCTTTGCCGGACCTATGGCAGTTACGGTTATATCTCTTATCTCATCACTTAAAGAGCTAAATGGTATATGCTTATGGGGTTTAAATACAAGATCACAATGAATCTCATCTGCAAAAACTTTTATATTATTTTGCAGACACACTTCTGCCAAAGCCATAAGTTCATCTTCTCTCCAGACACGACCCACAGGGTTATGAGGTGAACATAGAAGAAGCAGTTTTGTATCTTTATCTATCTTAGATTTAAGATCATCTAAATCAAAAGTATAATCCCCATCTTCATCTACCTTAAGAGGATTTTTTAAAATATGACGCTCATTATTTGCTATACAACTCATAAATGGAAAATATACAGGTGTCTGAACAATTATCTTGTCTCCTATATCGGTGTAGGCTTTTATAGCTAAGTTTATAGAAGCCACTACAGAATGAGAGTACCTCATCCATTCACGATTTACATGTAAATCATGTCGTCTCTTCATCCACTCTATCTGAGCATTATATGCAGAATCGGGCATCTGCTCATACCCTAAAATAGGATGACGTAATCTCTCTTGTATCTTATCAACTATAAAAGGAGGTGTGACTATATCCATGTCTGCAACCCACATTGGCAGAACATCATCTGTTTTAAAAAGCTTTTTACGTAAGCTGTATTTTTCAGAGTTACTTTTTAAACGGTCAATGTTTTGTGAAATTATTTTTTCATACATTATTTAATACTTTATATATCAATTTTGTGATATTATACTCTACTTTAACTTATTAGGAATTTTTATAATGAAAGAGTCCGTTTTTTCTTTTAATGCAGCTACGTTACAGAGAAAAACGATTATTTTAACTTTTATTTTGATACTGCTTATTAGTAT
>WFND01000061.1 GCA_015484575.1 Helicobacteraceae bacterium | reverse complement strand
ATTTTATATCCACAACCATACTCATTTTGAATAATATCCTCACTTAACTTGCTACGAAGTCGTTTTACTAGAGATGTTATGGCGTGTTGCGAGAACTCTTTTTCGCTCTGATTTGCATATATGTGATAGAAGATATGTTCTGCACTAAAAGCGTGATTGATTTTTGAGCTTAGTAGTTCAATTACCATGCTCTCACGTTCATTTAAAACAAGTTCTCTCTCTTTAACATACAAAACTCTGTTTTTTTTATCCCAATATGTCGTATCACTAAAGTATAACTTATTAGAAGCAGCACGAATATCCTCTACAATCTCAAACAAAATACTCTTAAGCTCATCTGTCTTTATCGGTTTAATAAGATAGGTGACAAGATTTAGTTTGATGGCACAAAGCAGTTTCTCCTGCTCTGAATGGGCACTCATAATAATAATTTTACTATCTTTATCTCTATCTCTGATACGCTTAATCATACTCAACCCATCAAGATTTGGCATATTTATATCTGCCAATATTATATCTGGCTTTTTATCTAAATATTTCATATAGGCATCATGACCGCACTTTGCTAAGATTACATGTTTAAAAAACAGAGCTATATATTCGCCAAGATACTCACGTAACTCATCCTCATCTTCGGCTATTAAAATGGTAATATCGTTAATCAACACACAGAGTCCTTATCTCAAAAGCTGCACCATCTTTGCTATTGCTTACATGTAAACTTCCGTTCATATTATTTTGTATAATCATTTTTGCTATATATAGACCTAATCCAACGCCTATAGATTGATGTTTGGTTGTAAAATATGGATCAAATATTTTAGATATTATCTCCTCTTTTATGCCTCCTGCATTATCACTTATAAGCAAAACGGCACTTTTATCATCTCTATAAATATCTATATCAATGTTTACATGTAAAAGCTCTCTCTCTACTAACATATCGGTCATATTTGTTAAAATTGATACTATAACCTGAACATACTCATTTAGATGCTCATCTATTATAATATCTTGTTCACCTGAGATATTTATAGATATATTTTCACTATCAACCGCAAAAGGAATTATCTCAAGTGCTTTTAACACTGCTTCATAAATAGTAAATTTTATCTTCTCTTTTTCGGGTCTGTAATAGTTTGTAAAATCTTCCACCGTATCGGACATATACCTTATACGCTTCTCTATCTTTATCAACTTATCATCAATCTCTTCTTTGGATAGAAGCTGCTGTACGTTTTTCTCTTTTAATATACCGACTAAAGTATTTACTATCGCTAAAGGCTGTCTCCACTGATGGGCAATATTACCAAGCATCTCCCCTATTTCAGCTCTTTTAGACTGCTCAAACAGAAGCCTGTTTCTCTCTTGAATAGTCCTCTCTTTCTCTTTTAGTTCATTTATAGTATCGAGTAGTTCTCTGTTGTATTTTTCATCTATGTATAGACCACAATCGAGATTTTTCATCTTCTGTATAAGTTCACCTATATACTCTCTTTTTATGATAGAGCCATGCTGTGGTGCTATAAGATTTATGTCTAAGTTCTCTATTTTAGACAGAGCGTAGTTAAAAATATCTTTACTTGGCATATACTCTTGATGAAATCTTTTTGCTTTATCAAAATAGTCATCTTTTGCATAAAATTCCCAAGACTCTTCTATCCCGCCAAATATATCTCCTGAAAAAAGCGTCTTAGAATCTGGCTCAAAACTGACAAATGCACCGGGAGAGTGACAGTAGGGTGTAGTTAAAAAATCTAGTCTAAAACCGCTAGATGTTATTAGAGTGTTGTTGTGCTTATCTATCTCATAATAAGAAGATGTGACAAGATAGTGTTTTATCAAAACAGTCATTCGAGAGTGTGTCACAATTAGAAGGTCATCCCTATCTATCAATCTCTCTATCTCAGGAACTGCAGCGGCTAAATCTGGGTCTTGATGGTGTAAAATGATATATTTTATAGATTTAAAGCTACTTATAGTTTTCACTTTTCTAAGCAACTCATCAAACTCTAACATAGAACCCGGATCTACCAATATGGACTCATCACCATTATCTATAAAGTAAGGATGGCACTGAAAAGGATCATTTTCAAGATACATTCCTACCCAAAAAATTTTGGGAGCAATACAGAGTGCCTCTTTGTATTTTGAGTCGATTTTAGGCATTACCCTCAAACCATTTTAGCTGCTCTCTTAAGTTAACAACCTTTCCGACAATAATCATAGCCGGGGTGGGAATATCTTTTGCCTTTTGAACAATATCGCTAAGTGTTCCTATCACAACTTGTTGCTGTGGTGTAGTACCTTTAGAGATTACGGCACATGGATAATCCTCTGCTTTGCCTATCTCTATAAGTTTTTTGGAAATTTTAGAGAGATTATGAAGTCCCATTAAAAAGATGATTGTATCATCTGTTTTAAAGTTATCCCAAGGTATTTGAGACTCTTTTTTGTTTGGAGATTCATGTCCTGTTACAACACGAAACGAGACAGCAACTCCCCTATGAGTAACAGGAATACCGGCATAAGCAGGAGCAGATATTGCAGATGTAATTCCGGGAATAATCTCAAACTCAATATCTCTCTCAAAAAGATAAGCAGCCTCTTCTCCGCCTCGTCCAAAAACAAAAGGATCTCCCCCTTTTAGACGAACAACATTTTCATGCTTTAGTGCATTTTGATAGATAGTCTCATTTATCTCATCTTGAGGCATTATATGACGACCGTCTTCTTTACCGACATAGACAAATTCACAACCATTTTTTGACTCTTTTAAGATGTCAGGATTTGCAAGACGATCATAGATAATAACATCAGCCTCTTTTACAACTCGTAACGCTTTAAGCGTTAAAAGCTCCATATCACCGGGACCCGCCCCCGTTAAATAGACTTTGCCCATTAATTTGAACCTTCAAATATAAAAATTCCTGATGGTTTTTTTATAGTAAATATCTCTCTTTTTAAAAACCATTTGTTGGTATCTAAAACAGCTACTTTATTAGAATCATTTACAGATACATATAGTCTTGGCTTCTCTTTTGACCATCTTACATGTAAAACCTTACCATCAAATTCAAAACGTTTAATAATTTTAAATGTTTTAGTATCTATTATCTGAATAACAGGAAATTTTTTACCGCTAAAGGTTACTGCCAAATACTTCTTATCTGGAGACAGAGAGGTAAAAACAGGCAGACCCTCCGTCTTAATATCTTTAACAAATTTAAAATCAGGTGTATAAACTAAAACTTTATTATCTCCAACGGCAGGAATAAATACATTTTTATCACTGATACTCCAAAAACCAAAATGTGGAACTTTCAAAACAGGCTTTCTGTCACCCAATAAAATATGAATTTTTTTGTATTTCATAGTGTCTAAATTTACTACACCAAAAAATGGGCTTTTAAAAAATCCAGTAATAAAATTATTATCCTTAATCATTGCATCAAATGGCATAGTTCCAACATTTTCAAACTCTTTGTATATAACAAATTTTGGAAAAGCTTTCCCATAATTTGTATCTTTTAAGACGGTAATCTTATCATTATCCATCTGTGAAAAGATAAGATAATCTTTGTAAGTTTTAATACCTACATTTCTTGAACCTGTATTAAATGATTGAAGTTCATTTAAGTCTTTGTCTAAAATATCTACACTTTTTTTAGCATAATTCGCAACAGCTATAAAGTTTTTACCGATAGTAAAACCTATCGCACTATCGCTCGTTTTATACTCTTTTATTTTCTTGTCATTAATAGGGTCAAACTTCATAATATATCCATCACGAGATATAAGATAACCGATTTTTCCATCAAATTTTATAACACCATGATTCATATTGTGCATATTTTCAATATGAGCTATAGGAAGACCATTTTGTATTACCGCGACAGAAGAGCTTTCTCTCTCAACAACAAAAAATTTTTCACTAGGCTTAGTATCTTTTGCAGACAGACTTACAAAAAATACAAAAACTACACTTAGACCTAAAAATAATCTACTTAACAACATTAATCTTTCCTTCTCTCTTGTTCACTTAAATAACATGATGGATCTTCACTCCACAAATCACCTGTTATAGCGTATGCTCTGGCTCTTGAGCCACCGTTACAGATATCTATCTGCTCACATTCACTACATATTCCGCTTATCTGTTTTCTTGGATGAATACGTAACTGATCCAATAACTCACCATTTTGCCAAATATCACCAAAATCTTGCTCTATTATATTTCCAACCGTTAGCGGAAAAAATGGATCCGGTCGCACATCACCCTCACTATTTATGTTCAATAGTTTACGTCCTGCACTGTTTCCTCCCCAAGATACCAACCTTTCACGCATTGTATCACCAAGATGCGGATACTCTTTTTTAAACCTGTTTAAAAACATGATACCGTCTTGCTCCATATTTCCTGTAACAATCTCTATATCACGCCCATTTTTATAATACTCAAATGCTTTATCCAAAATGAATTCCACAGATTTACGACGTTGCTCTTTTGTTAAATCCATCTTTAAATTATCCAAACCACGCCCTGAATAGACGAGATGTGAAATATATATTTTTGGAATATTGTGTTTTTCCACTAAATCAAAAATATACTCTAATGAATTTATAGTCTCTTTGGTAATAGTAAAACGAATACCGACTTTTGCACCTGTAGAATTGGCAAGCAAGACTGCTTTGAGAGTCTCTTTAAAAGCACCTTTTAAACCACGGAAGTAGTCATGTGTCTCTTCATCTCCATCAATACTTACACCTACATAATTAAAAGTATCAACAATACGCTCTATATTTTTAGAAGTAAAGTAGAGTCCGTTGCTAGATAGGTAAGTAATTATGCCGTTATCTTTACAAAAATCGGCTATTTCAAAAAGATCTTTTCTAGTAAGTGGCTCTCCGCCTGAGAAGATAATAAATTTAACTCCATTCTCTTTCATCTGTAAAATAGTCTTCTTAATCTGCTTGGTCGTTAGCGTATCTACTTCATCTAAGGTAGATTTTGAATAGCAGTGCATACATGAGAGATTACATCGATTTGTAAAATTCCAAATAGCTATCGAACCGTCTAAAACTCTCTCTGGTTTATCTTCAACCACTGAAGAGATTAAATTTGAAAGTCTAAACATTATTTACCTTTGAATGAGAGAATATAATTTGCTATTAGATTCAGCTCTTTATCACTAAGATGAAACTGTGTCATAACGGTACGTTTATAACCAAAAGCTTTATACATCGCTTTTGGCTCAATTATATAAGCTTTAATCTCATCAAAAGAACGCTTAGCCGCTATCTGATTAAAAGGAGGTCCAAAAGCCATAGCTGTCTGATGGTGACAACCCCAACAGTATGTTTCAAAAACCTTTTTTCCATCTAAATTATCTGCTGATAAGATAGATACAAAAGCAAGTATTAATAGTATATTTTTTTTCATAATTATTCTTTGTATTTTAGTAAGAATTCTACCAAAATAAAGCTTGAAGTATAGCTTATATCACTTCTCCAAAATCAATGTATAAAAAGTTTGGCTACAGACGAACAGTCATGACACAATTACATCTAAGTCCAAAAGAGCTGGATGTAATCTCAGACTATATACTTTCATATAAAGGTAAATAATGTTTAGACTTTCAAATTTAATCTCATCTGTGGTAGAAAATAGACCAGAGAGAACCTTAAATGGCTCTATCGCTATTTGGAATTTTACAAATAGATGTAATCTTTCGTGTTTACATTGTTACTCAAAATCAACACTTGATGAAGTAGATACCTTAACTACAGAACAGATAAAAAAAACAATCTTAGAGATGAAAGAAAATGGTGTTAAATTTATTATCTTCTCAGGTGGAGAGCCTTTAACTCGTAAAGACTTATTTGAAATTGCTGACTTTTGTAAAGATAATGGCATTGTAACTTACTTATCTAGCAATGGACTATATTTTACAAGTAAAAATATTCAGAGGATTGTAGATACCTTTAATTATGTTGGTGTAAGCATTGATGGGGATGAACCAACTCATGACCATTTTCGTGGCTTAAAAGGTGCTTTTGTTGAAACACTTAAGGCTGTGAAGTTAGCAAATGCAACTGGAGCAAAAGTTGGGATAAGATATACAATAACTAAGGAGACTTTAGGCTCTTTAGAATATATATTTGACTTAGCAGAGAGAGAAAATATACCTAAAATCTATGTTTCACATCTTGTATATTCTGGCCGTGGTTTAGATAACCTTAAAATGGATCTTACAAAAGAGCAGAGAAGAAAATCAGTTGAATTTATACTAAAAAAAGCATTTGAGTATTATGAAACAGGTCGTGATATAGAGATTGTGACTGGAAATATGGAACAAGATGCGATACTTTTTTTAAATGAGTTTGCTTCAAGATATCCAGATCTAAAATCTAAGATGAGAGAAAGATTGGTGAAGTGGGGTGGTAATTCTGCAGGTAGAAATCTTTTAAATATCAATAGTGAAGGCGATGTAAGACCAGACCCATTTTTCCCATTGACAGTTGGAAATATTATAGAAGAAGATTTTGGTAGTATATGGCAAAATGGAAAGCTTTTAGATGAGTTAAGAGTATATCCGAGAAAGTTATCTGGAGTTTGTGAAAATTGTGAACAGATAGATATATGTAATGGTGGCTCAAGAGCAAGAGCTTATGCAATAACTGGCGATTTATGGAGTGAAGATCCCTCGTGTTATTTAACAAAAGAAGAAAGAGAGAGTAAATAGATGATAAAAAAAATAATTTATACTGCGATAGTTACTGCGTTACTTGTTGCACCATTAAGTGCTAATATAAAAAGAGAAAAGGTATTTGTAGTAGAGAGAGAAAGTAGTTCTGTAGCAGTGATTGAAAATGGACTTCCTAGAAACCATATGCTAAATATGCACAACATGAACCATGGAGTTATGAAGTTTTATGGTAAAGATGGGTATCTCATCAGTCGTGATGGCTATATCATGAAGTTTAATCCAGAAACAGAGAAGAAGATAGTAGAGTATAAAACTAGTAAAAGTGCTATAGGTTTTATAGTAGATAAAAACTATGTGGCAGTGGCAAATTATGATGATAAAAGTGTTGATGTGCTTACTCGTGATCTAAAACTTATCCAAAAGATAAAAACAGGTTCAAGAAATGTTGGGATTAAGATTTATAAAAATTATCTTATATTTTCAGAGATGGATAAAGATGCAATAGCAGTTTATGAAGATACAAACAAGGGCAAAGGTAAACCAAAATTTGAATTTTATAAAGAGTTTAAAGATGTGGGAGTTATGCCTTTTGATGCTATGATAAATGGCGATAAATATATCAATGGTTTTTTTAAAAGTCCATGGTTTGGTGTTGTAAATCTTAAAACTATGAAATTTGAAAAAGTGCAACTTAAACTTGGAGCTAGAAAACCAGTGCTTAAAGTACCTCATTTTGGTCTTTGGTCTATCGGAAGGAAAAAGATTTTTATACCTGCTGTTGGAGATAATAAAGTCTTTGTATATACACCTGATTTCAAATTTATAAAAGCTATCACAACTGAAGGATTACCAGTTTTTACAGCACTTTCTCCAGATAGAAAATATCTTGCTGTAACTTTTAGTGGGAAAAAATTTCCTGTTATTCAAATAATAGATACAAAAACATTGAAAGTTATTAAGAGGTTTAAATTTAATGGAAAAGTTCTTCATTTAAGATGGTCAGAAGTTAAACCAGAACTTTATATATCTGTTAATGATACAAATAAAGTAGCTGTTTTAGATACAAAAGGTTGGTGGTTAAAACGAGAAATATTTACAATCAAAAAACCATCAGGTATCTTTTTGTATGAGGAAACAAAATAATGGGTATGGTATATCTTACTGGTGCTGGACCAGGAGATATTGAACTTTTAACACTTAAAGCATATAGAGTTATACAAGAGGCAGATGTTATTATTTATGATCGCCTTGCAAATCCAAAGATTTTAGAAATGTCAAAAGATGGGTGTGAATTTGTTTATGTTGGTAAAGAAGATGGAAGACATATCATGCCACAAGATGAGATAAATGAAACTATATATCAAAATGCATTAAAATATAATATCGTTGTACGCCTTAAAGGTGGG
>WFND01000060.1 GCA_015484575.1 Helicobacteraceae bacterium | reverse complement strand
TGTGATGTTCTTGTTGAAGACGGTCTTATTGTTCGTATTGACGATAAGATAGAGGGTGATGAGCGTATAGAGCTTAACGGTGCTTATCTTCTTCCGGGTATGGTCGATACAAATGTTCGTCCCCGTGATGGTCAGATAAACGGCTCAACACTAGAGCGTCTGTCTAAAAAAGCTCTTAGAGGCGGTATAACCACTGCTGTTTTACTGCCAGAAGCAACTCCATCTATAGACAATGAGATAGTTTTAGAATTTGTTCAAAATCAGCGTTATCATGAAGACGGTGCAGTTCTTGAAGCTAGTATTGCCACCATAGATGAAGATGGAGGTATGAGTAATATAGCCATACTTTTAAAACGTGGTGCAGTAGCTCCGTATGTTCGCTCATCTGCAAAAAATAACACTTTTTGTCGTATAGCAGAGTATGCAAAGATGTGTGATGTGACACTCTTTGTGCGTGCAGAAGATGAATCTTTGGCACAAGAAGGCGTTATGAATGACGGAGTCGTGGCAGGTTCTTTGGGACTTATAGGTATCTCTGCTCTTAGTGAGATATTACATGTAAGCCGTTTTATAGAGTTGGCAAGATTTTATGATATAAATATAGTCTTTAAATCCATAACACAACCACGCTCACTAGAGCTGATAAAAAAAGCAAAATCAGAGGGTGTAAAAGTTCAAGCAGAGGTGAGTCTGCACCACTTGGTAAATAGTGACAGAGCCTGTGAAGATTTTAACACTACCGCAAAAATTGACCCTCCTTTGGTTCAAGAGAGTGCAGTTTTAGAGCTTGTTGAAGCTTTGAAAAGAGGCGACATAGATATGATTACTATCTTACAGCAGTCTCAATCGGCTGTAAATAAAGAGGTCGCTTTTGCAGAAGCGGAG
Organism: Helicobacteraceae bacterium; assembly: GCA_015484575.1. GTDB lineage: Bacteria > Campylobacterota > Campylobacteria > Campylobacterales > Sulfurimonadaceae > S010-53. Next base: position 2,395 of record WFND01000060.1, on the reverse strand, counting down.
TATGGCTCTGACAGTATAGGTGAAGCTCTTGTTTTATACTACAACTATCTTGTAAAAAGTGGCTGGATAGATATGAAAACACTTTTAATGCTTACATGTAAAAACAGTGCAGCTTCCATAGCAAAAGATGCAGGAGAGATAAAAGTAGGGCAGGTGTGTGAAATGGTTGTTTTTGACAGGAAAAAGAGAACTGTTATAGATAACTCAAACTCGCTCTATGACAAAAAAGAGTTTGAGGGTGGCGTTAGTATGGCGTTTATGGATAATGAAGTTATCCGATTTTAGTAGCTGTCAAAAACAGATACTCTTTGCCCGTAAGAGTTACGCGAAACCTGTGTTGTTGAAGGTATCTTTTGCAAAACATTACATCATTGTATAAAAGAGTCTGTTCGGAGTAGTTGTAGTTTGGAGCTTTTGAGCCGTATATCATCTCTCCATCTATCCAGCGACAGTTTACAAACCCTAATATAACAGCTCCATTACCACTAAGATACTCCCGCATAAGCTTCATAAAAAATGGTTTAAAATTTATACTTGAACTCTGCAAAGTTCCTATGGATATCAATAGATCAGAAGGTGTTAAATGTAGCTCATCTATCTTGTTTATATCCTTTACATGTAAGCTTACATGTAAGTTACTAAAACGCTCTCTTGCCACATCTATAGCACTTTTTGAATAGTCAATTCCTATAAATTTTTTACTCTCAAACAGCTTATTTCCAAGCATGGTGCGTATGAGTTCAAACTCGTCTCCTCTATTTATCCCAAGGTTTAGTATCTGCTTTTTATCTTTAATCTTTACACTCTCTAGTGCTTTTAAATAAGCAGATAAAAAGCTAGGCTCTTCATTTTTGTTTATATCTGCAAAATTGGAATTTGAACCGTATTTTTCCTCTTTTACAGAGTTGGTTATGGTGTGAAAACTTCTCTGCTTGTCTAGTTTTTTAAATCGTATAATGACTCTGCATACAGATGATATGCGAGGAGTCAACATCTTGCAAAAAAGTATTTCAGCTAAATTGCTTAATGCTTTATAGCTAAAATATCTGTATGTTTTTTCATTACATGTAAGAGTGGCTCCAACATAACTGTTTTGTGCCAAATCGGGGTTTAGTATCTCAAACTCTATAAGTTCGCTATCTTGAACTTTTAGCCAAGATAATATCTCATAAAGTGACTCATCGGTAAATATTTTCATGCTGATATGATATAATAAAAGTATGAATAGTATGTTTAGAGGATTTCCGAAAAAAGGTCAAGCGTTTTTAAAACGTCTTGAATCAAATAATAACAAAGAGTGGTTTGAAGCTCATAGAGATGAGTACAAAGAGTTTATTTTAGAACCTTGTCGTAGGTTTACTATAGAGATGGGAGAGCATCTCCAAGCATTAGTTCCTACTATAAATGCCATAGCAAAGATAAACGGTTCGCTGTTTAAAATATATCGTGACAGCCGTTTTCATGCCCGTGTAAATCCTATAAAAACACGTATAGGTGTTATCTTTTGGCAGGGTAGTGGAAAGAGAATGGCTAGTTCATCATTTTATATGCACTACAGTACAAAAGAGCTTTTTTTGGCTGTAGGTATCCGCTCTTTTAAACCAAATATGCTTAAGTGTTATCGTGAGTATATAAAAGTGGATACTCATAGAGAAGCTTTACATGTAATAGTAGAAAAACTTATAGATATGGGCTATAAGATACCACAACCTCACTATAAACGCTACCCAAAAGGCTTTGATGAGCAGATGAGTCACGCCTACTTATCAAAATACAACAGCATGTACGCATATAAAGAGCTAAAGCCGGATAAAACTTTTTTCAGAGAAGATTTTGTAAATGTCGCTTATGATATATATGAAGATATGTTTGAACTTCAACAGTGGGTATATGAGATGACTTTAACTCTTAAAGAGACGGAGTGACAATATATTTAGACAGAGAGAAGTGTTATGACTGCTTTCGTCCTCTTAGCAGCTGTATGTGCAGATATATAAATCCTATAGATACAGAGACAAAATTTGTTATTTTGATGCACCCAAAAGAGTTTAAAAAGACAAAAAACAATACAGGTAGATTTACTCATCTCTCTTTAAAAAATTCAGAGCTTATTGTAGGAACAGCTTTTGAGAAAAATAGACGTGTAAATGAGCTTATAGATGATGTAAACAGTGCATGTTATGTTTTGTATCCAGATGAAAATGCTCTTAGTTTAAATAGTAAAGACTCTTTACATGTAAGTAAAAAAAATATTATCTTTATTATAGATTCTACTTGGGCTTGTTCTAAAAGCATGTTGCGGTTAAGTCCAAATTTAAAAGCTTTGCCAAAGCTTAGTTTTAAACATACAAAAACTTCACAATATAAGATAAAAAAACAGCCGGATGAACACTAT
>WFND01000059.1 GCA_015484575.1 Helicobacteraceae bacterium | reverse complement strand
CCTGTTTCATTAAGACTAGATAATGACATAGTCTTATATTTCAAAAAACTTGCTAGTGAGCAAAAAGTACCATATCAGACACTTATAAATGCACTTCTAAGAAAAAAACTGCAAGAAGTATAACAAAACATAGAACGCAATAAATTACTAGTAGCAATTTATGGTTCTATTCGAACGTTATGAATAAAAGGAAAATATATGGAACTTAGAGTTTTTGTGAAAGAAACATTAAAAGATATTCTTGGTGGTGTTAAAGATGCACAACAAGAAATTAAAGAAGGTGAAATTGTTCCTGTTTTAAATGAACAAGCTATCAAGCAATTGACTTTGAAGTTTCAGTTAATGCAGTGGAACAAGAAGGAAGTGAAGCGAAATTAAATGTAGTAGCGGCAGTAATTGGTGGAGGTATTAAAGGTGATAGTTCAAGTGTAGCTGAACATACTGCAAAATTATCTTTCAAAATTCCTATAAAATTACCAAGACTAGATAGTAAGTCTGATTCAGAATAAAACCTCATTTAAAACGTTTTAAAAAGACTTAGTGTTATTACAATAATCATCTTGAAAAAACTCAACTTACGTGAGCTTGTAAATTTCTCTTTGGATGTTCGTGAAGTCTCTTTATATCCATCTGCTAATATTATTAGTTTGAATACTCTGGAGTGATTGTATGTTTTTTTCAAGTTTGGCTCATTTATATTTTTAACTACTATAAACAATATCCGTTTCGATTTTAAAGCCCCTGTTTTAGGTGCTTTTTGACTTAACTAAACGCCATTGGAGGTGTCCTTAATTATTTATCTTCTGTACTTATCAGCTTTTTAGAGCTAAGAGGATAAAATATCATTAATCTTTACATGTAAGTTAAAATATGCCAGATAGAACTCTATTTATTATTGTCACTTCTTTGATTAGTATAAGTATAATGATGTCATATTCACTCTCGACATATACTGTCATATATTTTGAATATGACGAGTTTCATTTTGCCATTCGTCAAGCTCTGTTTGGCTTAGTATCTATCATAACCATGTGGTCACTAGCTCAACTAGATCCCGATGTTTGGCTTGGTCGCATAGGTTTTTTTCTATTTTTTATCGGGCTCTTAGCTATGTTAGCTATGCCATTTCTACCCTCATCTATCGTAACTGAAGTCGGCGGTGCTTCTAGGTGGATAAAACTTTTTGGATTTTCTATAGCTCCAGTTGAGTTTTTTAAAATAGGCTTTGTTTACTTTTTAGCTTGGAGTTTTGCCCGTAAAATAGCTTCAGAAAAAGAAGTTTCTCTAAAAAAGGAGTTTATCCGTTTTTTACCATACGCATTTATGTTTATAGCCATAATGTTTTTAATAGCTGTCCTTCAAAAAGATCTAGGTCAAGTTGTTGTTTTAGGTCTGACTCTCTCTTTTTTACTCTTTTTTGCAGGAAGCAGTTTTAAATTTTTTATGACGCTTATGGGAGGCAGTATGGGATTTTTTGTATTTTTTATCATGACGGCAGAACACCGAATCGCAAGAATAAAATCGTGGTGGGCATTGGCACAGCAGAGTATTTTACAACTACTTCCAGAGTCAATAGCTTCTCACCTTCGAATAGCAAACACAGATGAACCATACCAGATAGGACACTCACTAAACGCTATACATAACGGTGGACTTTTTGGTACAGGCTTGGGGAGCGGGACATTTAAACTTGGGTTTTTAAGTGAAGTTCATACCGATTTTATTCTCTCTGGCATCTCTGAAGAGTTTGGATTTATCGGTCTCTCTTTTGTGACGTTTTTATTTATTTTTATACTGCAAAGAGTATTTAAGATAGCAAATCGCTCACAAAATGATGTATATTTTCTCTTCTCCTTAGGCATAGGGCTTTTGATAGTTTTTACATTTTTAATAAACGCTTACGGTATCAGCGGATTGATACCTATCAAAGGTATTCCTGTTCCATTTTTAAGCTATGGAGGTTCAGCTATGATAGCAGCTTCAATAGGTATAGGCATGGTACTCATGGTCTCTAAAAAAGTGCTAAACAGAAGATGAAAATTCTTATAACAGGTGGAGGAACAGGTGGACATCTAGCGATAGCTAGAGCCTTGAAAGAGTCTGCACTAAAAGCCAAACATGAGTGCATATATATCGGTTCAAATTCGGGGCAAGATAGAAAATGGTTTGAAAAAGATAGTGACTTTAAGAAAAAATATTTTTTAAATACGACAGGCGTAGTAAATAAAAAAGGTTTTAAAAAGCTTGTAGCACTCTTACATGTAACAAAAGCACTATTTAAAGTATTAAAAATCATAAAAAGAGAGAAGATAGATGTCTTAATCAGTGTTGGAGGTTTCTCTGCCGCCCCTGCATCTTTTGCCGCAAAGTTATTAAATATTCCTCTGTATATACATGAACAAAATGCGATAGAGGGCAGACTTAACAGACTTTTAAAACCTTACGCAAAAGCTTTTTTCTCATCATACGATAAAGATTCACCCATAAAAGATTATCCTGTGGCAGAACGTTTTTTTCAAAAAGCAAAAGTACGAAGCAAGATAGAAAACATCATCTTTTTAGGTGGCTCTCAAGGTGCTAGATTTATTAATGATTTAGCTTTAGAATTAGCCCCTGTATTGATAAACAGAGGTATCAAAATTATTCATCAATGTGGTGAAGCAGACTTAGAACGGGTAAAAAAAGAGTATATTGAGATGGATATAGATATTGAGATATATGGATTTACCTCTAATATGGCAGACTTATTACAACGTAGCGATTTAGCTGTCGCTCGTGCAGGTGCTAGTACACTTTGGGAACTGTGTGCGATAGGAATTCCAGCTTTTTTTATACCTTATCCTTACGCAGCCGGTGATCATCAATATCACAATGGGGAGTTTTTACGCAAAAAAAATCTAGCATGGTGTGAGCGTCAAAATGAGAATATATCACAATCAATTATCAATATATTAGATGATGATATATCAGATAAGAGTAAAAAGATACAAAAGCTTATCTCACAAGATGGTGCAGATAAAATCTTAGCATATATTCAGGAGCAAAAATGTTAGCACAGATGGCACAATGGCTGGTAGATATGATATTTCAGATGGGATATTTGGGCATTTTTGCTCTTATGGCGATAGAGAGCTCTTTTATCCCTTTTCCTAGTGAGATAGTTCTCATTCCTGCAGGATACTTAGCAAGTAAGGGTGAGATGAGTTTCACTCTTATCTTTATTTTTGCATTGGCAGGTTCTATGGTAGGAGCTTTTATAAACTATTATGGAGCTTTATATATAGGAAGAAGTTTATTAAACAGATATGGTAAATATATACTTATATCAAACGAAACTTTAGAAAAGATGGATAGATTTTTTGATTCTCATGGACATATCTCAACATTTACAGGTCGCCTTATACCCGGCATAAGACAGCTTATCTCTATCCCTGCGGGACTCTCTCGTATGAATATAAAAGTTTTTAGTTTCTACACCGCTTTGGGAGCTGGGTTATGGAGTCTTATCTTAATACTGCTTGGTTATTTTATGGGTGAGAACGAAGCTCTTATAAAAGAGTATCTACATCAGATAACACTACTAGCAATCGGCAGTGCTTTTTTAATAGGTGCGATATATTTTTATATTCAACAAAAAAATAAATAGACAAAAATTAATCAATTTTATTGGAAAATAGTGCGAGAGTTAAAGTTTATATTCCACAAGGTGCAGTATCATAAAGTATAGATGTTTGAATACTAAGAAGAATCTCTTAGATGTTTTCACTTGCTGATTTCTCAGCACAACCCACAAAACCTAAAACTGCAAATGAAAGCAGTGACATAAATAAAAACTTTTTCATGATAACTCCAATTTTTAAAAGATATAGCAGTATAACAGTTATAAAAACAGAT
>WFND01000058.1 GCA_015484575.1 Helicobacteraceae bacterium | reverse complement strand
TTGTGCCGTATAAACTCATAACCGTACAGAGTGAAGATGAATTTTTTATGCAGGTTGAAAAGTTAAAACCGAAGCAGGTGATAGTAGATAACTACAATTTTACACTTGAACATGAAAAAGAGTTTAAAAGAAGGTTTTGTGCTATAAAGCTCACTGTTTTTGATGATGATTATAGAGAACATTTTTGTGATGAGATTATTAACCATAATTTGGGAGTAAATATCTCAAATTACAAAGATGTGGAAAAAGTAAAACTTATTGCACCTCTTGTTGATGAAAAGTTTAAGTCAAAAGTAAAAATAAGAGCTAAAAGCGGAAAAGTTTTTCTCTCTCTTGGAGGAGATGACTCTTATGGCTTAAGTTTAAAGATATTAAAAACAGTAAAAAATCTCAATATTGAACTCTACACAACTAGTGCCAATATCCATCTTGAAAAGATACAGCGTTACGCATTTTTACATCGTAATGTTAAAGTTCATATAGATAAAGATATTGCCAAAGGTATGAAACTATGTGATGTGGGTATTATTACTCCAAGTACCATAGCGTATGAGGCATTGACGATGAAACTGCCTTTTGTAGCCATACAAGTGGCTTCAAATCAGGATAATTTAGTAAAATATCTAAAACGGATGAGAATTACTGTTTTAGATAAAGATGAGATATACAAATTGAAAAAGGTGTTTTTATGCAAGATAGAGTTAAAGCAGTTTTTGTTAAAGCGTTAGGTATTGATGAGAGTATCATAAGTGATGAACTTAAATATAATGAAATTGAGCAGTGGGATAGTGTTGCACATATGATACTTATAGGCGAGATTGAAGATGCTTTTGATATTATGCTTGATACTGATGATATTATAGATATGAGCTCTTTTGCTAAGGCTAAAGAGATTATCTCAAAGTACCTTGAAGCTTAGATGTTAAAGGGTAAAACAGCTCTTATCACAGGAGCAAATCGCGGAATAGGCGAAGCTATTGCCAGAACATTTGCAAAAAACGGTTCACATCTAATCTTGGTAGCTAGAGATATTGAGTCACTTCAGAAGGTTAAAGAGAGTATTAGTGAAGTGGAAGTAGATATTTTTAGTTGTGATATTTCAAAAGAGAGTGAAGTGAAAGCTCTTTTTCAAAAAATCACCAAGATAAGTAAAAAGCTCGATATACTTGTAAATAATGCGGCACTTTTACAGAGCAATCTGCTTGGTATGATAAAAAAAGATAGTATAGATTTACTATTTCAAACCAATGTTTACGGACAGATTTATATCTTGCAGTATGCTTCACGTATGATGAAGCGTAACGGAGCAGGAAGTGTTATAAATATGAGTTCTATTATGGGTGTTCAAGGTGGTAAAAACAGTTCACTCTACAGTGCTACAAAGGCGGCAGTCATAGGTTTGAGTAAATCACTTGCAAAAGAGTTGGCTCCAGAAATAAGAGTTAATGTTATAGCTCCGGGTGTTGTTAAAACAGAGCTTATTTCTGATTTGAGCCAAGAACTCCTATGTGAGTTTGAAAATGAAACCTTGCTTAAACGTATCGCTACGCCTCAAGAGATAGCCGATGTTGCACTCTTTTTGGCATCTGATATGTCAAGATTTATAACAGCAGAAGTTTTAAATGTAGATGGCGGTCTATGTTTGAATTAAATCTTGGACGTTTTAAAGATAAAACAGCACTGTGTGAAGGTGAAAAAAGTGTTTCGTATGAGGAGCTAGAGAGTCTCTGCAACTCTTTTGAGAGTGAGCTTCCCCGCTCAAAACAGCTTGTCGCTATACAGATGCAAAACAGTATCGATACTATAGTGGCTTATCTGAGTTTTTTACGTTTAAATTATGCTCTTATCTGCATAGATGCAACTCTTAATGAGAGCCTTAAAGATGAGATTTACAAGCGATATAAGCCAAATCTTATCTATAAAAATTCTCAACTTAGCAGATACAGTGATGTAAAAATAGATATTTATAAAAATCTCTCTTTATTGCTCTCCACATCAGGCTCAACAGGTTCGCCCAAGATGGTTAAACTTACTAAAGAGAATATCTATCATAATACCATATCAATATTGAAGTATCTACCTATAACCAAGAGAGACAGAACTATTACCACTCTGCCTCTTTACTACTCTTACGGGTTGTCTGTTATTCATACTCATCTTAGCGTAGGTGCAACTATCGTGCTAAACAGCGACTCTATCATCTCCAAAGAGTTTTGGGAGAGTTTTAATCTACATAATATTACAAATCTAAATGGAGTTCCCTACCATTATGAGATGTTAAAACGTATAGGATTTTTAAAAAAAGAGTATCGTAAATTAAAATTTTTAACTCAAGCAGGTGGTAAGCTTAATAAGAAGCTAGTACAAGAGTTTGCTCTATGGGCAGAGAAAAATGGAAGCAGATTTTACGTGATGTATGGTCAAAGTGAAGCAACGGCGAGAATTGCATACCTTGAACCGGATAAAATATTTGAAAAAACAGACAGTATAGGCAGAGCCATAAGCGGTGGAAAGCTTTCACTTAAAAATACTAACATACCATACCAAGAAGATGAACTGATTTATGAGGGCAAAAATGTTATGTTAGGATATGCCAAAGACTTCAACGAACTTAGCAGAGGCGATGAACTTCACGGTAGATTGGATACGGGAGATATAGGCTATGTTGACGAGGACGGTTATTTTTATATTACAGGACGCTCCAAGCGTTTTATAAAACTTTTTGGCAACCGTATAAATCTCGATGAGATAGAGCAGTTTTTAAACTCTTACTATAAATCAATAGCTGTTATCGGAGTAGATAACTCTATCATGGTAGTTACCGCACATCATGAAGAGGGTATAAAAGAGAAGCTTATGGAGCGTTACGGGTTTCATCATAGTGCCTTACATGTAAAGCACTCTGAAAGTATTATATTTAAAGATAATAAAAAAGTCGATTATCAAGCCATGATAGAGAGATATTTATGATAGAAGATATATTTTCACTCGCTCCATATTCACTAAAAAAAGAGGAGAAATCTGCTTTTTTGCTTAAAGAGCTTAAGTACCTAACCCGCTTACATGTAAGAGATTGCAAGAGTTATAAAAATATTCTTGAAGCCTTTGGATATATAGATAAAGAGTATCAAAAACTAGAAGATTTTTTTGCTATGCCGGTAAGACTCTTTAAAGAGTATGATATTAGCTCAAGTTCTAAGATATTTAAAACTCTCGTATCATCAGGAACAACATCTTCAAAAGTCTCTAAGATATATCTTGACGCACAGACAGCACAGCTTCAGACAAAAGCACTTGTTAAAATTATGCAAGATTTTCTTGGTAAAAAACGCCTACCTATGTTGCTTGTAGAGTCTAAAAGTATTATCAAAAACAGTAAAATGTTCTCAGCAAGAGCAGCAGGAGTTTTGGGAGTTTCAAACTTTGGACGAAAACACACCTACATCTTAGATGATGATATGAAGCTTAACAGAGCAGCCCTTGAAGAGTTTTTAAGCAGATACGAAAATGAGCCTATCTTGATATTTGGCTTCACTTTTATGGTGTGGAAATACTTTTTTAAAGCCATCGAGAGAGATAATCTCTCTATAGATTTATCTCAAGCCACTCTTTTTCATAGCGGTGGATGGAAAAAACTCCAAGATGAAGCCGTTAGCAATGAACTCTTTAAAAAAAGTTTTAAAAATTTAACATCCCTTGAGAAGATACATAACTTTTACGGTATGGTAGAGCAGGTCGGCTCCATATTTGTTGAGTGTGAAGAGGGACATCTGCACACACCGAATTTTGCCGATATAATTATTAGAGATACTCAAACCTTAGAGCCTTTGGGATTTAATGCTCAGGGATTTATAGAGTTGATTAGTACTGTTGCAAGAAGTTATGCAGGGCATGTCCTTTTAAGTGAAGATATTGGAGAGGTTTTGGGTGAAGATGATTGTGCCTGTGGAAGAATGGGAAAATATTTTAGAGTTATCGGAAGAGTTGCAAGTGCTGAAGTTCGTGGCTGTAGTGATACGTATGAGGAGAAGCAGTGAATATATTAACTCCCGATATTAAACATATAGATGAGATTACATTTGCTAAAGATATGTTAAAAGCATTTGATGAGGAGAGTGTTGAATTTATAGCCACCCTCTCAAAAAATCTACTTCAATCTAAAGCTTATCGTCTATTTCCAGAGTTAGTTGCACTTGGATTTTGGATGCGTCATTCACATATAAAGCAGTTAAAAAAAGATTTTTTCTTGCGTAACAGTGAGCGTATCTTACTGCCTCGCGGCATAGTATTTCATATCGCACCCACTAATGTAGATACTATCTTCGTTTACTCTATGATACTCTCAATGTTGGCAGGAAACAGCAATATCTTAAGAGTCAGCCAAAAGAGCAATCCGCAGATAGATGCTCTGTTAAATCTTATAGTTACTACCATCAAAGAGTACCCCAGACTTTATGAGCGAACATTTATTATACGTTACGCACATGAAGATGATATTAATAAAAAGTTATCTTCTTATTGTGATGTGCGAGTTATTTGGGGTGGGGATGAGACTATCAAACATATTCGCTCCATACCTATAAAAGCGACCTCAACAGAGCTTGTTTTTGCAGATAAATTTTCACTGCTTGTTATAGATGCTAAAAAAACTCTCTTTGATGAGTATTTTTACGAGGCTCTCTATCGTGACAGTTTTACTTTTATGCAAGAAGCATGTTCTAGTATTAGAAGTGTCTGTTGGCTAAATGCCGATGAAGATATAAAGAGTGAATTTTGGAATGGATTTTCAAGATATATAAAAGAGCAAAATATCTCACTTGAGCCTAAAAATATTATGGATAAGTTAGTTGCACAGAGTTCATTGGCGATTGAAAATCCACAGATAAAGACACAATTTAAAGATGAGATAAGTATCGTCTCATTAAATGATATTTCGCAGATAGATGTGGCTAAACATTGCGGTTTTGGGCTTTTTTATGAAGTTGATATAGAAGATATAGAGACTCTGTTTTCTCATAGTTTCAGAAAATATCAGACACTTGTTGTAAGTGGAATTGAAAAAAAGAGCATTATAAAAGCGATACAAAATACCCAGCCAAAAGGGATAGACCGTATCGTTAAACTTGGAGAAGCTATGAATTTCAAGTCACTATGGGACGGTTATGACATAATATTTTCTCTCTCTAGGATAGTTGATGTGGATATTTAAAGAGTATCAACTTTTAAGCATAGATGAGCATAAACAGCTCTTACATGTAAGAAATAAATCTCATATAAGAGAAGCTTCAAAAGATACAAAAATTATAAAATTACAAAACCATCTTCAATGGGTAGATAGACTCAATACTACTCAGAGATATTTTGCCGTTATTATTGATAATAAGATAGTTGGAGGAGCTAACTTTACATGTAAGCAAAGAGATGTTTTAGAGTGGGGCATATTTTTTTCTAACGATACCTTGCCGTTTATCTCCACAGCGGTAACTTATATATTTATACAAAAGATGTTTCAAAACTTTGATACTCTCTACTCTGAAGTCTCTAAAGATAATAGACAGGCGTTACGATTTAATAGACTCTTTTTACTTGAAATTTATGATGAAAGTGAGAGCTATTTTCATCTAAAACTGACAAAAGAGCTATGGGTACGCTCACAGAGCAAATTGGGTATAATCACCAAAAGATTGCCTAAAATAGAGTATCATTTTTTGGAGTATTCATGAAAATAGCTCAACATGATGTAAATGAAAGAGTCTTTATTATCGCTGAACTTTCAGCTAATCACAATCAAGATTTTGGGTTGGCAAAACGTGGCATAGAAGTAGCTAAAGAGGCAGGGTGTGATGCCGTTAAGTTGCAAACATACAGAGCAGATTCTCTTACGTTAGATATTAAAAATGACAACTTTAAAGCCGGTGATATATGGAGTGATGAGTATCTGTATGATCTATACTCCCGAGCCGCTATGGCGTATGAGTGGCATGAGCCTCTAAAACGATACGCAGATGAGTTGGGAATCACTCTCTTTTCATCTCCTTTTGATTTTGAGGGCGTGGATCTATTAGAGTCTATAGATGTACCTGCATATAAAATAGCTTCATTTGAGATTACGGATATTCCTCTTATCAGGTATGTGGCATCTAAAAAAAAGCCTATTATCATCTCTTGCGGTGTTGCAGATATATCAGATATTGAGTTGGCAATACTTACATGTAAAGAAGTGGGAAACAGTGATATAGCACTGCTAAAATGCACAAGTGCCTACCCCGCAAAAGATAGTGAGATGAATTTAAAAACGCTTCTTGATATGAGAGAGCGTTTCTCTCTAACCGTAGGACTTAGCGATCACTCTTTGGGTATAGAGGCTGTTATATCAGCTGTTTCACTAGGAGCTAGGATTGTAGAGAAACATTTTTTGCCTGAGGAGAGTATGCAGAGTCCAGATAGTCTGTTCTCACTAAAACCGGATGAACTTGCTAAGATGGTTAGCTCTATTCGCCGTGTTGAAAAGATGCTTGGAGATATTAGCTATGGCGGTGATAAAACCTATGCAAGAAGCCTGTTTACATGTAAGGCGATAAAAAAAGGTGAACCCTTTACGCCAGAAAATATAAAAAGTGTTCGTCCAAATTTAGGTTTACATCCAAAATATTATGATGAATTATTGAAAAAAACGGCAGACAGAGATTATGTGGTCGGTGAGGCTTTGAGTGAGAAGATTTTATGAGCAGTATCTGTACCGTAGTGGTGACATATAACCGTTACTCTCTACTGATAGAGTGTCTTGATGCTCTGTTTGCACAAAGTTATGCGACAGATATTGTTGTAGTAGATAACGCATCAAGCGACAATACTCCCGCTAGACTAAAAAGTGATGGATACCTCAATCATCACTCATTGAACCTATTGAGACTCAAGCACAATCTTGGCGGTGCCGGAGGTTTTTATGAAGGCATAAAGTTTGCCAAAGAGCGTGGATATGATTTTCTCTGGCTGATGGATGATGATGCCGAACCGGCACACGATGCTCTTGAGTTACTGCTTTTACATGTAAACCCTGCTTATAGTGCTTACGCACCGACGCTTTATAGCGGAACAAAAGAGGAGCATACTATTCAGATTGCGGGGCATCGTGGATATTTTGATTTTGATAATCCGTTGCCGATGTTACAAAAGCCTATTGATGCCGATATGTATAGACAAGAGAGTGTTGAGATTGATATGGCTTCGTTTGTAGGTATTCTTATCCCTATGGAGAATATAAAACGTATCGGTCTGCCCAAAAAAGAGTTTTTTATCCATTATGATGATACGGAGTACTCTCTTCGTCTTAGAAAATTTGGTAAGATTTTGATGATTGGTGAGAGTAAAATATATCACAAAGATAGAAGGCAAGATGAAAAATATATAAAAAAAATTTTCTGCTTTAAAAAGCCGAGAGTCCGTTTTGATAAGTTGTGGATAAAATACTACGGAGTGAGAAACAGTATCTATCTTGCATTGCGTTATGGCAAGAACAGACCAAAAATATATCTTACTCTCCTTAGGGAGTATCTTCTTTTATTAAAGGATATTATAGTCTATGACGATAATAAACTAAAGAGAATTCATTTTGCTACTAGCTCTTATATAGATGGCATAACCGGTCTGTTTGACAATGAAAAACCAAAAAAAATTTTAGGAATAACATGAAGATAGATACAGTTGTAGTTGGAAGCGGGTTTTCAGGCAGCGTTATTGCCAATTTACTTGCCTTAAGAGAAAACAGGAGAGTTTTGGTTGTTGAAAAGAGCAATCATGTAGGCGGAAACTGCTACGATTACAGAGATAAAAACAGCATTATTATTCACAAGTATGGTCCACATCTCTTTCATACCGACTATAAAGATGTGGTGGATTTTTTAGAGCAGTTTGGGGAGTTTGAACCGTATCAGCATAGAGTTCTTGGATTTATTGACGGTAAATATGTTCCACTTCCGTTTAATCTCAATAGTATTTATGAACTATTTTCACCGGCTTTGGCAACAAAGTTTGAAGAGAAACTTTTGAAAAATTTTGAGTATGGAGCTAAAATACCTGTCTTGGAGCTTTTAGAGAGTGATGATGAGGATTTACGGTTTTTAGCCGAGTTTGTGTATGAAAAAGTTTTTTTAAACTATACAGTGAAGCAGTGGGGAGTCAAACCCGATGAGATAGATAAAAGCGTGACTGCAAGAGTACCTATAGTTGTCAGTCGTGATGACAGATACTTTCATGATAGGTATCAGTTTGTTCCAAAAGAGGGTTACACGCAAATCATTCAAAATATGTTAAATCATCCAAATATAAAATTGATGTTACAGACCAACTATCATGATGTCTGTGAATTAAAAGATGATAATTTTTACCTCTTTGGAAAAAAATTTGACGGTAAAGTTATTTACACCGGCGGACTTGATGAGCTGTTTAAATATGAGTTTGGAGAGCTTCCTTATAGAAGCCTCAATTTGGTATTTCAAGAGAAAGATGTACAATATTATCAAAAAGCAAGTGTCGTGAACTACCCAAACAGTTATGATTTTACACGAATTACAGAGTTTAAGCATATCCATCCTGCTCATTGTAACAAAAGCATTATATTAAAAGAGTATCCACAAGAGCATAAGACGGATGAAAATATCCCTTATTATCCCATATTGGTGGATGAAAATTTAAAAAAATATGAGAAGTATAGAGAAAAAGTAAAAAGTCTAAAAAATCTTGTTGTATTTGGCAGATTGGCTGAGTATAGATATTTTGATATGGATGATGTAATTAAACGAGCTTTTGAGATATATGAAAGTGAGCTCATGTGAAAGAGTTGGCAGTCGTAATATGTAATTTTAATAAAAAAGATTATCTAAGAGAGTGTTTAAAATCGGTTTATGAGTCTGAAATTGACTCTGAATATGATGTAATAGTGGTTGACAATGCCTCAACTGACGGTGCACCTGAGATGGTAAAAGAGGAGTTTAAACAGACTATCTTGCTTGAAAATGAAGAGAACCTAGGTGGAAGCGGTGGTTTTGCAAGGGGAATGGAGTATGCAAAAGAGAATAAGTATCAATATATCGCTTTACTTGACAATGATATTAAAGTTGAACATCAAACACTCCAAAAGCTAAAGAGATATATAAAAAATAATCCAAAATACGGAGTTGTTGGAGCAAAAATCCTAACAATGGATAATCCAGATATAATACAAGATTATGGCTCTTTTATAGATTGGAATGATTATACACTTAAGATACCGTATAAAGGGTGCAGAGATAGAGATGATTTAGTAAAAAAGGTTGATTGTGATTATGTTCCTGCATGTTGTGCTATAACAACAGGTAGAGTTTTAAAGCAGGTTGGAGTTTTTGATATTAAGCATTTTATCTATTGGGATGATATGGATTGGTGTTTACGAGTAAAAGAGTCCGGTTATGAAGTGTGTGCCATAGATGAGGCAAGGGTATATCACAAAATGGGGGCGATAAATAAGGAAAACACTTTTTCACTCTACTATTTTGAACGAAATCGAATACTCTTTTTTCTCAAGCATTTGCCAAAAGAGCAAAAAGAGGTATTTTTAAATAAGATACTGCTAGATTTTATGCGAAGCACTTTTTTCTCAAATGTAAAAGGGATATATAGCAGTGCAAAAACATTTTTCTATATTTTTGAAGATATTGCAAACAATCGCCTTGGCAGACAGGAGGCAAGAGTTGTAAATATTGAGAAAAAAGAGCCGTTACAACGATTTCAAAATATACAAAATGATAAAATATTTTTGATGATAGATAGTGATGATATGTATCTTGCAAGAAAAGTGTATGTGGAGTTAAGTAGATACTTTAGAGATAGCGTTATGATTGTTGCCAAGGCTCAACTTCATCAAAAATTACAACAAGAGTTTAACACTGAGATTAACTCTGTTGATGACGTTGGTAAGAGTGATTTTCTCTTTTTAGCGTGTCAGCATGTCATGGACTCAAAAGTGAGTGTTGAGAGAGATTGTTGTACTTATCTGGTGGATAAATATATCAATATCGTGGCTCTGTCTGAGCTACAGCAGGTACATTTTGCATATCAAAATTATCACTCGATTTTTGAAAATATCTATAAACCGGTATTGATAGAGAGTATATTGACTTAAGCCTATAAGCTTAAATCGTTGATGGTATGCGTCCCTTTCGCAATACCTTTTATTATAGCTATATTTTCATCTGAAAAACCAAGTGGATTTGCTTTAGGAGCTTTACGGTAATTGACATCATTTAAGATATATGTTGCAATACCTCTTAAAAATTCCACACGAATATTAGCCCAGTTAATATAATCGACTAGATTGTTTTTTATAATATAATCAGCAGTTAAAATTCCATAAGCTGCGGCGGCTTGTCTCTGTGTACCTGTCCCGTGAAAATCAGAACTGGTAAAATCTGTTGTTCCTAAACTATCAAGAAGATCAAAATATTGATCGATTTGCTTCTTATCTTTAAGCTCAAAATACATATAAAGACCACTAAATGCGTCAGCCTCAAGCTCTGATAAAACTACTGTGGAGCCTACATTTACGCTTTGACGTTTTTTTGGTGCTAAAGAAGCTGTGTTTACATAGGTATGAAACTGTACAATATGACCATACTCGTGTGCTAAAATACCTTTTATCATCGTTGGATACTCTGAAGCAGATGCTGATTTGAGTGCACTTAGCAGATATGTACCGAAAAAGATCTGATCACTATTGTTGGCAAAAGCATTTGCCGCATCGGCAGATGTCTCTTTATAGATATGAAACTCTGTATTGAATTCATAAAAACTCATAGTATCGGCATGTACACTTCTAAGCAGAGAATCATCAGCACTATTTCCTGTTGTTGCGACAACACAGAGTCCACCTTCATGGGATATGCAAGAGCTATCTGCTGTTGTCTGCGAGGCATTAGAACTACTACCGCCTCCGCCACATGAAACAAGTAAAAATGCACCAAAAATCAATATTAAAGTAGAAAACTTTTTCATAACATACTCCTAAACTAAAATTTTGCCTGTCGATAAGAAAGAGTCATTTTGACTCTTCATGTAAAAATTGTAGAGCATATTAACTTTAAAGTTAATTAAATATTATAATATGTTGCATTCGGATGATATACGATAAGTGCTGAAGTTGACTGTTCTGGGTGCATCTGAAATGTTTCACTTAGCTCAATCCCATACTCTTGCGGTTTTAATAGATTGAAGAGAACGCTGTTTTGTTCTAAATCAGGACAGGCGGGATAACCAAAGCTGTATCTTGCACCTTGGTATCTGTTCATCTGAACATCACTAAGCCTACTCCCTTCATTATCAGAGATATTTAAGTCAAGTCTTATCTGTTTGTGTGCTATCTCTGCTAGAGCTTCTGCCAACTCAACACCTAGACCGTGAACCTGATAATACTCTGTATATTTACCTTCATCATATAATTTTTTCTCATATTCACTAAGTTTTGAACCGGAACTAACACAACTCATAGCTAAAACATCATGTCTGTCATTATGAAAAAAGTCACTCAAAGCACGATAAGGTTTTTTGCTCTGTCTTGGAAAGGTAAACTTATGCTCTGCCCTTTTTATAATCTGCTCCAAAGGTTCCGTGTTTATATCATCTTGAGAGTTAAAACCTTCGCTCTCATCAAAAACATAAAGAGTAGTATCATCACTTCTTACAGGCCAATATCCGTAAATAATAGTCGGCTCAAAGAGTCCTTTATCTAAAAACTGCTCTTTAAGTCTCTCATAAGCAGGTCTGACAACTTCATCTAGCTGTTTTTTATAAGCTTCTTTATCCATGCCCTTTGAGCTATATCCCCAACGTTGCTTAAATAACATCTTATGGTTAATCCAATCAAATGCCATAACTTTTTGTGCCTCACTAAGCTCTATGACTCTACGTCCCCAAAATGGAGGGGTAGGAACACGAACATCACGAGATGGCATCTTTATCTGCTCAAATGGAGGAATAACAACCTCTTTTTTCTCTTTTACAACTTTCTCTTGTGTATCTTTGCCGTGTAAATCTGTATCGAAATTTCCGGCTTCTATCCTTGCCATAGCGGTTACACCGTCAAAAGCATCTTTACAGTAAAAGATAGGGCCATCATAATTTGGACGACAGTAATCATCTATAAAACTTCTAGTTAAAGCAGCTCCTCCTAGTAAAACAGGAGTAGTAATACCTGCCTCTTTCATAGATATTAGATTCTCTTTCATAACTTGCGTAGATTTTACCAAAAGTCCGCTCATACCTATAGCTTGTGCTTTTGATGTCTTAAGAGTCTGTATATACTCCTCAAGTTGTACTTTGATACCTAAGTTTATTACCTGAAAACCGTTATTTGACAAGATTATATCAACAAGATTTTTTCCAACATCATGAACATCACCCTTTACGGTTCCTAAAATCAGAGTTGTATCAACCTCTTTTTCCAATTTTGGCAGATACGGGTTTAGATGATCTACGGTAGCTTTCATGGTTTCGGCACTCTGAAGTACAAAAGGCAGCTGCATCTGTCCTGAACCAAAAAGTTCACCTACGACTTTCATGGCATTTATCAAAATCTCATTTACTATTCTCTCGGCACCAAGCTTTTCATGTGTGGCATCTACGAGAGGTATCATACGCTCTTTATCGCCATCCATAAGAAGCTTTGCTATCTTCTCTTCATCACTAAGAGCATTATAAGCTTCATCAACCGCTTCGCTATCTACTGCCTCTTTTGAGTCAAAATGCTCTATAAAATCAAAAAGAGCCTGACCGTCTGCTTTTTTGTTAAATAGAAGATTATTGCAAATATCTTGATCTTCTTGGCTTATCCTGTTTAGAGGTATTATGTGCTTGACATTGATAATAACAGAAGTTAAACCGGCTTTTATGCAGTGATCTAAAAATATTGAATTTAGATATGGGCGTGCATCTTTATCAAGCCCAAAAGAGATATTTGAAAGTCCCAAAGTTGAGCTGACTTTTGGGTATCTTTTGTGAAGTTCTCGTATAGCTTCTATGGTTACTATTGCTGCATCACGATACTCTTCATCTCCGCTTCCTACGGTAAAAGTTAGAAGATCAAAAACCAAATCTTGCGGATTTAGCCCATGCTCTTTTGTAGCCAATTTGTAGATACGTTCTGCTATCTCTAGTTTACGCTCTAACGTTTTTGCCATTCCTGTTTCATCTATAGTCAAACAGACTAAAGAAGCACCAAATTTTTTAGCTAATCGGCACACTTTGTTAAACTTCTCTATGCCGTCTTCAAGATTTACAGAGTTTAAGATAGGTTTTCCACCTATAAGCTTCAAAGCTGTCTCTAGCCCTTCAACCTGCGTAGAGTCAGGCATCAGAGGCAGAGCAATTTTTTGGGCATAAAGAGATATAACCTCTCTCATGTCTTTACTCTCATCTCTTCCCGCAAAGCCTACTGAAACATCTAAAATATGAGCCCCTGCACGAACTTGTTGCTGAGCCACACTCAAAGTTCCTTCGTAATTTTCTGCTAATAGAAGCTCCCTAAAAGCTTTTGAGCCGGTAGCATTTGAGCGTTCTCCTATAAGCAGTGGAGCGGGATTTTGCTTTAGAGTAACCGTGTTAAACAGAGATGCCAAAGATCTCTCTTGTGAGCCGGTAGCCTCTTTTACACTCTTACATGTAACGCGATTAACAAGGGCGCGAATATGTTGAGGAGTAGTACCGCAACAACCGCCTAAAAAACTGACACCGTCATACTCTAAAAAAGCCTCTTGCCTGTCTGCAAATTCATCAGGTCCCATAGGATAGTAGCTGTAACCGCCACGATTTTGAGGAAGACCTGCATTGGCGTGGACAGAGATGGGTTTATGCCACACCTCGCTTAGCGTCTTAACATGCTTTAAGACCTGTTCTGGTCCTGTACCGCAGTTAAACCCAAGTGATAAAATATCAAAAGGCTCTAATATCGTAGCGATAGTCTGAACATCCGTACCTATAAGCATGGTTCCTGAAAGCTCTATCGTCACAGAGACCATAATAGGCAGATTAGTGTTTTTTTGTCTGTTTGCCTCTTCACAAGCGTGAATTGCCGCTTTTATCTGCAACGGGTCTTGGCATGTTTCAAGTATAAATATATCTGCTCCGCCATCAATCAGACCAGAAGCACACTCAACATAACCTTTAAACATCTCATCATAGTGCATATGCCCCAAAGATGGCAGTTTTGTTCCCGGTCCAATAGAGCCTAAAACATATCTTTTATGCTCAGGAGTTGAAAACTCATCGCACTTTTTTCTGACAATTTCCGCTCCGGCACGTGAAAGCTCATAGGCACGATGACCTATCCCATACTCATCTAGTACCCAGTCAAAAGAGCCAAAAGTATTTGTTGTAATAAGATCCGCACCAGAGGTCAAATAAGCATTAAAGATAGACTCCATAACATCAACAGCAGTTACGTTTAGTAACTCATTACAGCCCTCGTTACCCTCCCACGCTGACTTGGGAATCTGTTCATCACGCTCTTGAAGCTGTGTCCCCATAGCACCGTCTATGATTAAAGGACGAGTTTTAATAATATCTAAAAGTTCTTGTTTAATACTCAATTTAACTCTTTACATGTAAAATAATTGTTTATTTTAGCAAAATAGAGCATAAAGCGTTGTGAAGAAAAATTATTACATGTAAGGTATAATAATAAAACTTTATGCAAGGGATATTATGAAAATTGCTCTTATTGTACTGATTGGCTTAATATTTTTTGGCTGTAAAGATAGAACAACTGATAATAATATATCTACTGAAAATAGAGAAGATTACTCTAAATTAAGACTTCCTATACTCTCTGTTGTTGATGAATTTTATCTGCCGCACAGAACAGTTCAAACAAGCTCTATTAAAGATATTTTTGCACTTTTTAAAAGCATAGGATATGATGATAAAAAGTGGTATGAGTATAAGCAGGTGATACCGAGGGTATATCTAAAAAGAATCTCCTGTCGCTGGAGAGGTCAATCATCCAAGATGGATGTAAATGTCAAAAAAGATATTTTCTTCAAGCTTATTACACCGGCAATATTACGCTCAAACGAACTTATACAGATTGAACGTAATTATCTTCTAGCGATAGCAAAAAATCCTCGAAGTATTGATGAGAAAACTAAAAAATGGTTAATAAAAACTGCTAAAAAATATAGAGTTATTAAAAATGAAAAAGAGCTTGTTTTATCTGAAAGCTTTATCCAAAAGTTACTTATGAGGGTTGATACAATAGCACCATCACTAGCATTAGCACAAGCGGCACAAGAGAGTGGTTGGGCTACATCACGTTTTGCTAGTGAAGGAAATGCTCTCTTTGGACAGTGGACAACATCAAAAAAAGCCATGATTCCAAACAGACAGCGTGAAAAATTTTCAAATTTTGGCTTGGCAAGATTTAAGACACCTCAAGATTCGGTTAACTCATATATGTTAAATCTAAATACACACAAAGCATATAAAAAATTGCGTGAGAAACGCTATAAGCTAAGAGAAGAGGGTAAAAAAGTTACAGGTTTGGAACTTAGTGAAACTTTAGATAAATATTCAGAGAGAGGATATGCCTACGTTAAAGAGCTGAAAAAGATGATAGAGTATAATCATTTAGCCCACTTTGACACCGCTCATCTGTGGGCTAAAGAGGTTATATTTATATATCCAAAACGAATAAAAAGAAAAACTCCGACTGATGTAAATCAATCGGATGAAAATATAACTAAATAGTTACATTCCCGGTATTCTTGGGATTTTTCCAAGTTTTGAGTATCGACAATATAATCCCCACCCTTTTTTTAGCCAATGACCGATAAGTGGCATAGGTATCATCATCGCTTTTTTATCATCACGATAGACAAATGCCGCACCATCACCGCTGTCCATTACACATAATATATTTATATGCTCTTGATAACCTTTGCGTTCATCTGAATTTGAATCTCTCGCATTTATGTTAAATGCCGTATTTCTTGCCATAACTTCAGCAACATGCCCCTGTTTTGCTCTCCATTGAGGTCCTTCTATGGCCGCAACATCTCCTACGCCGTAAACATTTGAAACTTCACCGTCAATAACCACTTCGCAGTAGTCATTAACTTTTAAAAATCCAGATTCATTTAGCGGTAGGTCGGATTCTACGACTACTTTGTGTCCGGTTCCAGCGGGAATAAACATCGTAAAATCAGCCTCAAGCATAGTATCATCTTCAAAAACTACACCCTCTTTCTCAAAACGTTTTATCTTTTTACCAAAGTGACGGTTAATGCCTAGACGCTTAAAGTAGGTATCCATCATAGACAGTGCCTGTTTTCCCATTCTAGCACCCGGTTGCTCCATAGGAGCGAAAAATGTCAACTCAAAATTATCGCGAATACCTTTTTTCTTAAGCATATTGTGAACATTAAACAGAAGTTCAAAGCCCGGTCCGCCTCGAACAGACGTTGTGTCATTTGGATTTCCGCCAAAGCCAAACGCTATTTTACCTCTTCCTTTGGCAACAAGAGCATTTAACTCATGCCTAATATCAAGAGCCATCTGAGGTACTCCACAGATAGAGAGAGTATTTTGCAGACCTTTATGCTTCATCTTATCTGCACCTAGTGCAATCACAAGATAGTCGTACTCTTTGTAAGAGCCGTAATTTTGTAAAATAACTTCACTATTTTTTGCATGGATGGCACTAACAGAGTCTATGATAAGTTCAAACCCATGAGCCTTTTGTAAATCTTTTAAATCTACGCAGACATCTTCAAAACTAGCCTCGTTTGTTGGAACCCATATTGATGTAGGATATATATAAAAATACTCACGCTCACTTACTAAGGTGACCTCATAATTCTCTTTTTTTAAAAAGATAGCAGACTCAACACCGGCAAATCCACCACCTAAAACAAGCACTTTTTTCATCTTGTTTGCCTTATAAATATAATTTGTTAGGCTAATGTTACTACTTTTGACGTTAAAAGTCAAATGTTTTTAATGTTTTTACGTCAAGATTTTATATATACACTTATAAACATTGGTGTTTTGCTAAGGCGGTTTTGTAAGACATACGAGCCGTGAACCGTTACCCCTTTGCCATTTTTAGTGTCTAGTTTCATTCTTACAGGCAACATAGGTCTGTTTTGTGTCAGCCATGAGTCCACTTTGCGTATAAAATCTTCTCTTAGTTCTTTAGGATATATCAACTCTTCAACTTTTTTTCCTATGGCTTCCTCTTTAGAGTAACCAAACATCAATATATTGGGAACATTCCATTTTACAATTCGTCTGTCTGCATCAAAAAACTGTATAGCAAGATCCGGAATACTATCTAAAATATCGTGGTAGAGCTTCTCGTTTCTTATGTGATCTAAGTGTGTTATGTGTTGGGTAGTTATATCTGTTGATCTTCCTATAATACCCATAAGGGTACTGTTGGAGTTAAAAAATTTCATCTTATCAACTGCGAAATATCTACTGCCTTTTTGCTCAATCTGTTTTATAATATCTTTGCCACTATTTATCACTCTGTGTTCGATGGCACTCACTTCACTTTTTGTACTATCACCATATACCTGTTCATCTGTTTTTCCAATAATATCAGCCACCGAAGATATCTCTTCAGAATCCAAGTATCTCTTGTTTGCACCAATATAACGCAACTGTGTATCTTTATAATAGATACTTTCAGGAAGAGTATCTAAGATATTTTTTAAAATATTTAACTCATTTAGATTTTTCTGTCTTAGTTTTTCTAGTTTAATCTGATTATTGAGTCTTATAAAACGAGTTATCATAGTATGGGTGATAGTCTCTAAAATACCTATAATAGCATTTTCTGATGTGAGAGTGTTTTGCGAATAGAGAGTTAATACGCCAAGGGGTCTATCCCCATCTTTTGCTATCATAGGAATGGCCAAAACTGACTTTATCTGTGAAAATTTAGCTCTTGAGTGCCATTGTGAAAAGCGTAAATCGCTCTGCGTGTCTTCAATAAGGACACTCTTACATGTAAGCATAGCTTGAGAACTTGGACCATTGGCAAACGGTTCATTATGATCCAAAACAGATACAAAATCATTGGATAAAAAACGTGGCTCAGCACTATCATGAAAAAATGAGATAGGGAGGTTGTCGGCGTTATACTCTGCAAAACCTATCCAAGCTACACTAAAAGCTTCATATTGACAAAACTGGTAACAGACTTTATCTAGCATCTTATTTGGATCTGCCATGCTGAGCATTATCTGATTAATATCTAGTAAAACCTGTTGAAAAGATATAAACTCATCTCTCTCTTGAATAACCTCTAACTGCTCTTGTTTCTGCTCATTTAACTCATCAAGTGTCTCTATTTTGTGAATAATATTTGTGAGTGCATCATTTATTGATTGATGTGTAAATAAGACTGAGGTAACTATGGCAGCTGTTGTATTAAGTGCCAAGATAGCCCAATCTACCCACATCATAGCCTGAGGATGCTCAGTAGCTAAATAACGGTAAATAAATAATATATTAGCAGATACTGCCGTAAAAGCAAAAAAACCGACAATAAGAGAGAGTTTAGAAAATAGCTTCTGCTCTTTGGCATAATGTTTATATCTTTTAAAGGATATAATAATTAAAAAAGTCCAAAACACTGCTGTTATTGCATAAAATATTGGTGGTAAAAGAGTTAAAATATTCATGGAGACAATGATAGTTAAATTATAATTAAAACTTTATTATGGAGGTTGATATAAGATGAAGATAGCGGTAATAGGTGCAGGTGGAGTAGGTGGTTATATAGGTGCGTATCTTTTACGTTCTCAAACAGAACACGAAATTACATTGGTTGCGAGAGGTGCTCATCAAAAAGCTATCGCTTCAGATGGACTACGTATTATCCAAGATGAAGAAGAGTTTAGTGTAAAAGTAGAAAATATGAATCTTGCAGGCATCTATGATATAGTTATATTTGCAACAAAAAGTTATGATTTGATGGATGCTATAAAATTAGTTCGTCCTTATGTTTCAAAAAGTAGCATACTGTTTTCACTTGCAAATGGTGTATCACATGCTAAAAGTATAAGCTCTAAACTTGATTGCAAAGTTTTAGATGCTGCCATTTATATATTGTCAAATATCCAAAGTCCCGGTGTTATACGAAAAAAAGGTAGAGTTTTTAACTTAATAATAGGCTCTAAAACTTATCAACAAGAGCTTTTAACTGTAGAAAGTCTATTTAAACAAGCAGGTCTTCGTATAAAGATAGCTCAAGATATACAAGAGGCTTTATGGAAAAAATATCTCTTTATCAGTGTATTTGCTACGTTGACAAGTTTTTATGATGAGAGTATAAAAGATGTGTATGATAATCACTTAAACTCATGTAAAACACTGCTAGAGGAGTTTGTTTTGGTTGCTAAGGCAGAAGGTGTTGAGTTAAATCAGGAGATAGATAAAGCCTTGAATACAGCATCAAAACTTCCTCAAGAAGCTACAACTTCAATGCATCTTGATTTTCAACATTCTCATAAAAATGAGCTTGAGACTTTAACTCATTATGTTATTGAAGAGGGCTTGAAGACAGGTATTGAAACACCTCTGTATAAAGAGATGTATATCGCTCTTAAAGAGAGGAGAGTATAGGCTTGTCTTTTGCATTTTGTACTTTAAAGGTATATATTTTTGCTTTTTTATTCAAGTTATGTCCAATATTTAAGACACCTTTGAGTTTGTTGATAGCTTGTATCGTACTGTTTAACTCTTTATATGTATCGGGAAAAAGATAGGCTTCTTTATTATCATAGCTCATAAGTATTCCATCTTCAAGATATGCAATCTGCTCTTGAAGTTCATCAATGTTATCGTAAAGTAACTCTTTAAGCGGTGTCAAGATGGATACTTGCAAACTTACATGTAAATACTCTGATGTTGTAATAGGAGGATAATTTTCGCTCTCAAAAGCTGCTATTTTTGCAGTTTTTATCAGATCATCTATCAAGCTTTGAGTAGGATATAAAGAGCAGTAGTGTGAACGTACCTCATCATCTATAAACAGAGTTACAGCTGTTGCCATCTTATCACTTAAAATGGCATACTCTTTTTTTAACTCTACGGTATCAATGTGCCTTGTAGCTTCAAGAACTTCTGTGATGGAGTCTCGTGCTATCTTCAATAATAATGACATAGCATCATTATAGCGTAACTTTATTATCCCAAAAAGCTATAAGAAATTTTAGGATACCTCTAAAAACCCTGAGGCTTACTAGGGTTTTTATAGGTGACCTTTATAAAAATCATAACAAGTATAACTTGAAACAGAGATGCCAATATAAGTGCATAATAGTGTAATTTATCTATACTGTTTGCGTGATATGCAAGTGTTGCGAGTGCTATTAGTAAGGTAAGAGGCATAGAGTGACTTAGTCCCATAAGCAGAGCATCTCGAATACCCAAACTCTTAACAAATACCAAAGATGCGATAAGCCTCATTATAATCATAGCAAAAGTTATTATTACGGCTTTAACTATAAGTCCATCAACAAAAAGAGCTTCTACATGTAAAGATGTTCCAATATATATAAAAAATATAGGAATAATAAAACCAAATCCAAAACTCTCTAGTTTTTCTGGTAAATCGTGCTTGTGTTTAAAAAATGTAGGTATAAATATACCGGCTATAAATGCACCAAAAGCGAGTTCTAAATGCAGATACATCATACCGGCAATAAGCAAAAAAAGCAGACCTATAGAGAGGCGGATATCTTGTTCTTTATTGTCTTGATAGGGCATCAGAGCCAAAGTCACTTCGGGATACCACCAAAATAGAAGCTGTAAAACCCTAAATATAAACAGCATAAGAAGAATAAATACCATCAAAGCAGCTATGACTTCAAAAAATTCTGCCCCAACACCAAACTCCAAAGAGGCAGAGGCTAATGTTAAAGCAGAGATAGAGATAAGCTCACCTATACTTCCCGCAGTCATTGACAGCTCTAACCAAGGAGTTTTACCAAACTCTTTTGAAAGCGTAGCCACAAGTCCAACAGATATAAGAGGCAGAAGTATGATAAAAATTTTGCCTAAATCAAAATATAGGTTTATAAGTATTGCCATCACATATAGTGTAAAAAGATAAAACAAAATACGTTTTGTCAAAGATGAGTCGGTATTTAAAACTTTTCTAATATCGACTTCAGTTCCGGCTATAAACATTAAAAACAGAAACCCAACTTCTGCTACCAACTCAAAAAATTGGCTCTCATGTAAAAATCCCATATACCCAAAAACAGTCCCAAAAACAATCTCTACAGGTGTCGTAGGAATACGTAAAAATTTAGCGATAAAGGGAGAAAATATAACAATCAATGAGAGTGTAATAATAAGAGTTATATCAGGATTCATATCCTATTTTACTCTAGTATCCGTAGCTATGTCAAATCCAAGTTTTTTAATCATATCAAGATCATCATAAGCATTACGTCCAAGAGTCGTAAGATAGTTGCCTATAACGATACTGTTTACACCTGCTGAAAATATCTCATCTTGACGATTTTTAAATGTTATCTCTCTGCCTCCCGCAACCATAAGCCTGTCCACATCACTCAAAATTTTACGAGAAAGACGGATAATATCAAGAGCTTCATCTACACTAAGCGTACTTGGATTAAGGGGCAGAGCTTCATTGTGATGATAAAAGTTCAGAGGTACGGACACAGGCTTTAAGGATTTTATGGATTCAAGCATTGAGACTCTGTCTTTATCGCTCTCACCCATTCCAAAAATACCGCCACATATAAGATTTAACCCCGAAGAGTTTACATTTTCACAAGTTTCATATCTCTCACTCCAAGGGTGAGTGCTGCATATCTGTGCATAAAAAGATTGTGATGTCTCAAGATTATGATTATATGCTGATATGCCTGAGTTTTTAAGCTCAATAAGTTGCTCTTTTGAGGCTGTTCCGTTACATGCTATCAGGCGTAAGCGTGGTACTTCCTTTTTTAAGGTGTGAGATATTTCACAAACAAACTCTAAAGTTTTCTCATCAAGAGCCTTATGGGCACTGACAAGGCAGAAACCCAAAGCACCCAAACTATCAAATTTTTTCGCCTCTTTAAGTATCTCTTTTATAGGTTTTTTTGCATAACGCTCAATATCGGCACGATATTTGACGCTTTGAGAGCAGAATTTGCAATCTTCACTACAAGTACCGCTGTTAATATTGCTTATGGAACATAAAAATATCTTTTTAAGCACGATTTTTTCTCTCAAAGCTAAAGTGCTGAGCAAAAAAGTTTTTATCTTCAACCTGACGAGTATAATAACTGACATGAAAATAGGCATTTACAACTTCCAACATTGCACATTCGGAGAGATTTTTGCTTCTTGCACATGTCTCACCGGGGTTTAAAAAGAGGGTCTCCCCTTTATAATCACACTCAAACTCATGAGTATGTCCAAATATGACCACATCACTGTCTGGTGACATATAAAAAGGCAGGTGCATAAGCTTAAACTTAATATCTGCTAGTTTAAAATAGTGAGGCTCTTGAACTAAATTGTACTGATTATGATATTTCGTAAGATTTGCGTCATTGTTTCCATATACTGCTACATAACGCACTCCAGAGTCGCTTAGCATATCCAAAACCTTACGCTCACATATATCTCCTGCATGGATAATAAACTCTGCACCTTCATCTATAAGGTGCTGTATGGCCTTTTTTGCAAGTTTAGTTTTAGTGTGAGTGTCAGAGAGAATACCTATCTTCAAATCAAGCCTCTTGCACCGGTGTTCTGCTCTTACATGTAATGCACTCATAAACCTCTTTGTTTCTATATGTTCTTCTTGCTAAAAAGCCATCACATCCAGCCTCTAAACACTTTTTGTCTGTAGGTTCAAATTTTGAGATAAAGTCACATTTGGGATAGTTTTCACATCCCCAAAAAGCTCCTCTACGTGAAGTTCTCCAGAGCAGTTTGCCTTTACATTTTGGACAAGGTATGTCTGATACCTTCTCTTGGGCATCTAGTGATTTTGTATTTTTACATTTTGGATATGCACTACAGGCTAAAAATTTACCGTTACGACCATTTTTTATAACCATATCACTGCCACATTTATCGCACTTCTCTTCACTAACCTCATCTGCCGGTTTTTCTACAGTATTGCCATCTTCATCAATCTGTTCGGTATATTTACATTTTGGAAAACCGCTACAAGCTATAAAGTTTCCGTAGCGACCTGAACGAAGCAGTAACTCTTCTGCACATTTAGGACAGTTTCTGCCTATAGGCTTAGCAAGTTTAAGACTCTTAATCTCTTTTTTACCCTTCTCTATCTTCTCTATAAACGGAAAGTAAAAGTCTCTTAAAATTTTCTGCCAATCTTTACCTTTTTCTGCAATTTCATCAAGAATCTCTTCCATATTTGCCGTAAAAGAGGCATCAACAATCTCTTCAAAATGCTCTTCAAGCATCTTTGTAACGGTAAATGCAACTTCTGTAGGTATAATTTGACGCTTTTGAATATCTATATATTTACGTGCTTGAAGTGTTGAGATAGTCGGTGCGTAGGTAGAGGGACGACCTATACCCTCAGACTCTAGTTTTTTAATAAGACTAGCCTCTGAATATCTTGATGGCGGTTCGGTAAAGTGTTGTGTCGGTGTGATATTTTCAATATCTATAGCCTGACCCTTTGTAAGGGTAGGAAGCAGTTTGTCTTTGTCATCACTTCCCTCAAGGATATAAAAACCATCAAATAGTAGTTTGCGTCCATTTGCTTTATAACTAGCACGAGAACTTTTAAATATGATACTCTGCTGCTCAAAAAGTGCATCCATCATCTGCGAAGCTAAAAATCTATTGTAGATAAGTCGGTAGAGTTTCAGCTCATCGGGTTTTAAAAACTTAGAAGCTATATCCGGCGTAAAATCTACCATAGTAGGGCGAATTGCCTCATGAGCTTCTTGAGCCCCTTTGGCTGTTTTTGTGTAAACTTTTGCATTTTTTGGAAGATATTTTTCACCAAAAGTATTTAAGATATACTCTCTTCCGGCTTCAACCGCCTCTTTTGCCAGATTTAGAGAATCTGTACGCATGTATGTAATGACACCGGATGTACCATTTGGAGTTTTAACTCCCTCATATAGAGTCTGAGCAACCATCATAGTCTTTTTAGGAGAGAATCCTAATTTGCTAGATGCACTCTGTTGCAGTGTTGAGGTCATAAAAGGTGCAGGAGTAGAACTTTTACGCTGTTTTGTCTCTATAGAGTCCACATGAAATTCAAGAGAAGAGATGGTTTTGGTAATTAACTCCGCCTCTTGCTTGTTTTCAATAGTAAGCTTCTCTATTTTTGTACCGTCAAAAAGTATAAGATTTGCATCTATAGCAGTTTTAAATACTGTGTCAATGCTCCAATACTCTTGCGGAATAAAGGCTTTTATCTCACGCTCTCTATCAACCACTATCTTTAAAGAGGATGACTGAACACGACCGCCAGAGAGACCTTTTTGAATTTTTGAGGCTAGAAGTGGAGATATTTTAAATCCGACTATTCTATCAAGAAGACGGCGTGTCTGCTGTGCATTTACCTGATTCATATCTATTTTTCTAGGAGTGTCTAGTGCGTGTTGTATAGCACCTTTTGTAATCTCATGAAATACGATACGAGGAAGTGACTCGGGATCTTTTTTCATTGCATGAGCAATGTGCCAACCTATGGCCTCTCCCTCTCTATCCTCATCGGTCGCGATATATATTGTTTTTGCATCTTTTGCCAAAGTTTTTATCTGTTTGACTACGGGTGCATTCTCTTTTGCAACACTATATTCGGGGATAAATTTATCATCCTCAACTTTTATTCCAAAACGTGATTTGGGTAGATCTCGTATATGACCTTTAGATGCAATAACCTCATAATCTTTACCCAAAAAGTTTTTGATGGTCTTAGCTTTAGCCGGTGATTCAACGATAATTAGATTCAAAATGTATATCCTATATATAGTAGTAAGAAAAAATAAATTTTGAAAGTTTAGCAGAATTTTTTTGAAGAAGTCTAAAACATACATCAGCTTTGATAAAGTCTTTAAAAGATTTAGAAAATAATTTTAAAACGCTAAAGCTTTTTTAAAACCAACCGATACTACTTTTAACAGCAAGGATGCTAAATTTGAATAGAGCTAAAAGCTCTTTCCCTTAAAGGATTTATTATGGGTTTTAGAATTAATACAAACATTGCGTCACTGAATGCTCAAACATCAGCAGCAATGAACAATCGTAACATAGATAACTCACTTGCAAAATTGAGTTCAGGTCTTCGTATCAATACTGCGGCAGATGATGCTTCTGGTATGTCAATCGCAGATAGTCTTCGTTCACAAGCTTCATCTTTGGGTCAAGCTATTGCGAATGCAAATGATGGTGTATCAATGATGCAAATCGCTGATAAAGCGATGGATGAGCAGTTGAAAATCCTTGATACTATCAAAACAAAAGCGACACAAGCAGCACAAGATGGTCAAACAACCAAATCTCGTAATGCACTTCAAGCTGACATCAAACGTCTTATGGAATCACTTGATAATATCGCTTCAACAACTACTTACAATGGACAAAACTTACTTGCCGGTTCTTTCACTAATAAAGAGTTCCAAGTTGGTGCTTACTCAAATCAGTCACTAAAAGCTTCTATCGGTGCTACAAGTTCTGATAAAATCGGTAATGCCCGTTTTGAGACTACTCAAACTATTACTGCCGGTGGTGTTGTGTCACTTAAATTCACAAACACTGACGGTGTAAATGATTATACTTTAGAGAGTGTAACTATCGGTAAAGATGTTGGGCAGGGTATCGGTACTTTAGCTGAAGTTATTAATAAAAATTCTGATGCATTAGGCGGAGTAAAAGCAAGTTACCAAGTTGTTTCAACAGGTGTACAGGCAGTTGCTTCAGGTACGATAACAGATTTACATATAAACGGTATCAATCTTGGAACTATCAAAGTTGAAGATGCTAATGATTCACAAGGTGTTTTAGTAGCAGCTATCAATACGTTCAAAGATACAACAGGTGTTGAGGCTTCTACAGACAGTCGCGGTAATTTAGTTCTTACTAGTCGTGATGGTCGTGGTATAGAGATCTCTGGTACCGGAATGGGTGCAGTTACAGGTCTTGGTTCTGCTACAGCTGTAGCAGGTGGTTCAACTGCTGATAGTGTGAAAAACTATGGTCGTTTAACTTTAACTCGTGTTGGTGCTGCTGATATTATTATCAGTGCTTCTGGTACGGCAGCTACAGCAGTTAATGCAGCTATTACAAACTCTGCTGAAGCTACAACTAACTTACGTGATGTTGGTGGTTTAACTGTTAAAGATACTGCAAGTGCTATGGGATTCAATGCTAACACAGCATCGATTAACTACTCATCTGCTAACCGTGGTGCCGGTGTTACAACACTTAAAGGTGCTATGGCTACAATGACTATTGCTGAATCTGCAATTAATAGACTTGATCAGGTTCGTTCAGATCTTGGTTCAGTTCAAAATCAGATGATCTCTACTATTAACAATATCTCTGTAACACAGGTTAATGTTAAAGCGGCAGAGTCTCAGATTCGTGATGTTGACTTCGCAGCAGAATCTGCATCGTTCTCTAAATACAACATTCTTGCACAATCTGGCTCTTATGCTATGAGTCAAGCAAATGCTGTTCAACAAAACGTGTTGAGATTGTTACAATAGTAACAATCAGTAAAGTTGCGTAGCAACGATACATGTTTCTGTGAAAACGTGTTGAGATTGTTACAATAGTATATTTTTAAGATAAAATCGCATATATGCGGTTTTGTCTTTTTTTGGAACTAATTTTGCTACTAACTACTTATCTCATTGACGAGAAGGATGCCGGTGTCTATTTATGATCAAAATCTTCAAGCTCTAACTTTAAAAAATCCCCAATTAGCTTCTCATCTCTTAGCTATTAGAGCAAACGAGCATTATGAAGTTTTTGTTGATGAAAAAGACCCCTTAAATATTAACTGCTTACATGTAAAGACAAACCAAGCACTCTATCAAACGAGACCCATTGATGAAACAATAGCACAATTTGAAACGATAGAAAAAGAGTATTCAAGATACCCAATGCTTTACTTTTTTGGTATTGGAAACGGTGTGCTTTTTAAGATGTTGGCAAAAGAGGCTCTGCATAAGCGAATTGTTATTATTGAGCCTGATATTGAGTTACTTTATATCGCATTTAATCTTAACGATTTTACAAAAGAGATAGAGGAGAATAGACTCCTCTTTTTTTATGCAAAACAGATTGATTTACCTAGAAGTATTGATATTTTTGGTGATTCTAGTGCCAAAATCTATGCTAAAACATATGATTTGCAAATTACTGCACCATTTTATGAATTTAACTTTTCAAATGAAATGCTTACATGTAACAGTTATATGACTCAAGCTATAGAGCATATTATATTTGGTTTAGGCAATGATGCCAAAGATGCTCTTATAGGCTTAGAGCATCATCTGGCAAATATAGAGAAGATGGTTCACACACCAACGCTCCATGATATGCTAAAGGTTAGTAGAAATAGCCAAACAGCTATTATCGTCTCTACCGGCCCATCACTAAAAAAACAGTTACCTCTGCTAAAAGAGATACAAGAGTATGCGACAATTTTTTGTATTGATGCCTCTTTGCCGATTTTAGAAAAAGAGGGAATAAAGCCTGATATTGTCTTCTCTATAGAGCGTGTCATCGAGACAGCACTTTTTTATAAAGAGACATCAAAGGAGTTTCAAAAAGATCTTATCTTCTGTATAAGCTCTATTGTTCACCCTAAGCTGTTGGATTTTATTAAAGACGGTACTTTACAGATAAATCTCAGACCTTTTGGATATACGAGATATTTCGATTTAGATGAGTACGGATATGTCGGTATAGGTATGAGTGCTGCAAATATGGCATTTGAAACAGTATATCACTCTGGATTTAAAAAATGTATCTTAATCGGGCAGGATTTGGCATTTGGAGATAATGGAGAGACACATAGTGACGGACATCTTTACGGAGCAGATAGAAAAAAGAAAAAAGATACACTTTTCGTTAAAGCGTATGGTGATAATGGTGTCGTTGAGACTACAGAGATATGGAATGCCTTTAAAAATTTCTTTGAGACCGATATATATCATACGGCAAAAGAGGGACTCATTACCGTTAATGCTACAGAGGGTGGAGCTAAGATAGAGGGTGCATTAGAGTTGCCTTTTAGTGAAGCAATTGTAAAATATATCAATAAAAATCATAAAAAAAGCACTATCAAACTAAACAAACCTTCTAAAGCTATTGTAAAGAAAAAGTTGACTCAAGTCAATAGAAAAAAACGTGAAATGCACACTTATGCTATGGAGATAAAACATAAAGTAGAAAAACTTTTTCTTGATGTACAGGCATGTACAGAAACTTTAGACGAGCTAGATGCTTATAATAATTTTGACAAGGTGGATTTTGACCGACTATCTACTCTGATGAGAGAAATCGACACCATAAAATCACACTTTGATGAGCAAAAATTCGTTGATATTTTTATTGACGCTACACAGGCGACAATTATGCATCAAGAGCTTGAAATGGCAAAACTTCAAGTCCGCCCCATTGAAAACGATGATGACAGACGCAAAAAGATGATTGACTGGATATATGCTCATAGACAGTGGCTATTTTCTTTAGCAGGTCTTATCAACGCATCTGTAGTTGCTATGGAGCGTTCAAAAGAGAAAAAATCACTTTTTCACAAAGTCCATATCACTGCCAATTTTATACATGGTTTTATTTTTGACCTTGATGATTTAGATAAAATATTTGATGTAGAAATTTATGTAGATGAAGAGTTAGCTGTAACAGTACCAGCAGATAATAAGCATATGCATCCTATGCTAGATGTAGCAAAAAAATGTGGATTTTTTATAGAGATTCCAAGTAAATTATTTGATAACGGATTTCATACTATTATAATTAAAGATAAAGAGAGCGGAGTCTTGTTAAATGGAGCACCGTTGCAGATACTACTGCTTGATAAGATGCGTATAAATGGTGTTGTTGAGAGTGAAGATGGTATAGTCTATAAAGGTTGGTGTAAAGA